>DATCFI010000034.1:0-9078 GCA_036509585.1 Hanamia sp.
TAAATTAACCGGGCGGGTACTCTATTGCCTGATTCTGAAAATAATAATAACGGTATGGGTAACCGAAAATAATAGGTGGCCAAATATAAATAATTTTGTAAAATCGGGATGGGCCTGACATAATCAGCAGACCCTAAATAGTTCTCGCTATTTTACTTTGACGGCGGAGTTGATGGCCTCACTTCTATTTTACTAGGCAATGTTCTCGGGTCCATATTCAAAAGATCCAGCACGAGACGGCCTATGTCTTCCGGCTGAATCTTCCACGACTCAGACTTCTCTGATGGTTGATTAGCAAAAGGTTCGTTATTCGCAAAATTGGTAGCGACAGATCCGGGCATAATCGTACTTACTTTAATTCCATATTTCCTAAGGTCCAACATAATGGCCTGAGTAAAACCTACCAGCCCGAATTTACTGGCATTATAGGCTGCACCTTTTTCAAAAAAGTTAGTGCCGGCGAGGCTGGCTATCGTAATGATATATCCTTTCGAATTTTTTATGGCATCCATGCCTGCTTTTACCGTGTGAAATACGCCGGTAAGGTTGGTGTCAATTGTTTCTTTCCATTGTTGTTCCGTCATTGTATCTATTGGTGCAAAATATCCAACTCCCGCATTGGCAACCAGTACATCAATCTGCCCGAAATGGTCAACCGTAGCTTTGATTGCATTGGTTTCATTGCTCATTGAGCCTACGTTGGATTGAATTGCCAATATTCTTGAATCGTCACCGCTTAATGATGTTGCCACCTTTTGTGTTGCATCTAAGTTTCTTCCGGTAATGGCTACCCGCATTCCATTATCAAGTAAAGTTTTTGCTATGCCTAATCCAATGCCTTTGCTGCCGCCGGTAATGTAGGCTACTTTGTTTTGTAAATCGCTCATTTTTTTTTGCTTAAATATACAACTTTAAAAACTGTGCGATGTTGATTGATACCCTATTGAGTTTCTATTGAATTAAGACTTTTCAGTAAAGAAGAATAATGATTTATCTAAGAGTTATTTTCATAAAACAATAAGAGGTGAAGAATAGTTATGTTTTTTCTTAATGAACCTAACTTCTTAATTGGATAATGATCAGTGAACAAACAAAAAACCTGAATTTTCATCCAGGTAAAAAGTTTAGAAATCCGCAGGAATCATCTAAAAGAAATCTAGGTTTTATTTTTTTGTCTTTTCATCTTTTGCCGGCAATCCGGTTTTTGCTTCCCAAACCAAAGCACTGGCACCGAGAATAGCAGCGTCAGATTCTTTTAACTCGCTAAAGATTAATTTTACTTTATTCCGAAAAATAGGTAGAAGGTTTTTTTCCATATTTTCTTTTACAGGGTCCAATAAAAGATCGCCTGCTTTAATGACGCCACCAAATAAAATAATGGCTTCAGGAGACGAAAACATTACAAAATTTGCCAAAGCTTCCCCAAGTATTTTGCCTGTAAATTGAAAAACTTCCAGGGCAATTTTATCTCCTTGTATAGCAGCTTCGTACACTCTTTTTGAGGTAATATTTTCGTGTGGAATATTCCGCAAGAGGCTCGTCTCAGCAACTCTTTCATCTAATATTTCTTTAGCAGTTATGGAAATTCCAGTGGCAGAAGCATACGTTTCTACACTGCCCCTGGCGCCTGTACCCCAGTGAAGGCGGCCTCCCGGGCGAATAATAGTATGGCCGAGCTCGCCGGCAAATCCATCGTGGCCGTATATCAGATGTCCATTTGCGACAATACCGCTGCCTACACCCGTACCCAAAGTAATCATAATAAAATCCCGCATACCACGTGCGGCACCATACATCATTTCACCGATTGCCGCTGCATTGGCATCATTAGTTAAGGTACAGGGTTTTTTGAATTTTTCTGTTATCAGTTTTGCAATGGGTATTATTCCTTTCCATTCCAGGTTGGGTGCATATTCTACGGTGCCCTTATAATAGTTTCCGTTAGGGGCGCCTATGCCGATTCCTTTTATAAATTGCGCGCCTCCCATGGCCTTAATGGCTGGTTGCAACTGCTTATACAATTCTTCAATAAACGCGTTGATGTCTTTATAGCCCGTGGAGGTTATTTCACCCCGGTTTGATATTTCACCCCGATGATTTACAATCCCAAACTTAGTACCTGTGCCACCTACATCTATACCTATTGCGTATTCCACGGGATATTCCGTGTTGTCAGTTTTACTCTTACTCAAAACAAAAATATTTTTAAAATTAATAATCAGGCTCCTAATCAAACATAAGAAGGCTAAAAGTACTTTTTCTTTTTAATAAATGAGAGCCAAAATTGAGTTTGGCTTTTTTAAGTTTGGTTTATGCATTGGTTTACAGTAAAATGACAAATAATCAGGATTTCTGTTTTCGATATAAGACAGAGATATACAATTTCCTGTGGTCCGATTATTGTCTCTGAGAAAACGGTTTAAAATCAAAATAAAAAAGAAGGAAGTTTTATTCTTCCTTCTTAATAACAAAATGTATAAACAGTAAAGCAACAGATAATCAGAAATCCTGTTCGTTATTATTTATTAATCCGCCAAACCAAATGCGCTTTCAGGGAAAGACGTTTCTGTTTCTTCTTCCATTGGCTTTTCGTAATCAATTCCCTGGCGTTTTAAAACGCCTTTTACAAAAATCGCAAAGAAGGTAATATACGCATAGCAAAGAAGCGGGATCCAATAAGATTCATGTATTCCCGAGCCTGCTACTGTGCTTCTTGATTCCAGAAAATCCGCAAGCTTGCCTTGTATAGGCGGAAGAACGCCACCACCGAGGATCATCATAACTAAAAACGCAGAACCTTGCGTAGTGTATTTTCCAAGGCCGGCAAGAGATAAAGTAAAAATGGCTGGCCACATGATTGAACAAAATAAACCACCACTTATAAACGCATAAATGGCCACCTTTCCTGTGGTTGCTAAACCGATAGCCATTGCCGCTACACCCAGCAATCCAAAGATCATAAGCATTCTTGCCGGCTTATCTTTGCTGACATAAAAAGCGCCAATCTGAATCAACACGCAGATAATATAATAGTACAAAATATGAACCGCGTAGCCGGAAGCCGCGTTAACCAATAAAACAATGGCAAAGGCGACCAACGGAACAAAAAAGGTGAGTCGTTTTTTTGTGGATTCTGAAAATTCAAACGCGGATATAGAAGCCACCCAGCGGCCTATCATCAAACTACCCCAATACATTGAAATATAAAGTGCGGCCTGCGATGAAGGAATGCTTCCAAATTCCGGCTTGCTCAATAAATCACTCAAATTACTTACAATCGTAACTTCTGTACCAACATAAAGAAACAAGGCGAGCATCCCCAAAACCAATTGCGGGTATTGCATTGCTCCCCATCCTTGCGGTTTTTTTTGTGCGCTTACATAAGAAATTAATAAACTCAGAATTACGACAGCTAACGCGCCGAACAACCATTTTACACGATAGGTTTCCATCGCTATTTTATCAGTATCAGATGCATGAGTAAGATCCACTTTATAACTGCTGAAAACAGGTACGAACATAATAATCAACAGGCCAGTCATTATCAACAAAGCATATAAAGCCTTATTCGCTTTTTCTGTTTTTTCAGTTGAAATACCATGAGGCACTTTCCTGGAAAATTGAAACAAGGCGGCAGCAGCGATAAAGAGAACGCCCACGCAACTGTATAAAATTATTACTTTACTAAGGCTTAATCCCGCAATTTGTTCATCGGAAATGGCAGCGGTAGTTCCGAACAAAGCGAAAGCAACTACCAAAGGACCGATCATTGTCCCAAAAGAATTAACACCTCCACCAAGATTTATTCTGCTGTTGCCGGTAGATGGATCTCCCAACTCAATTGCAAAAGGATTGGCGGCAGTTTGTTGCAATGAAAAGCCGAGGGCCACAATAAATAAACCGGCGAGCATGCCTACAAAAGCATTTGCATTAACAGCGATGATCATAGCTACTGCACCCAAAGCAGAAAACAATAATCCATACACAATACTTCTTTTATAGCCCCATTTGGCAACCAGGTCTTTGCCACCAAATGAACCGTAAGCAAAAAGAGCAAGTGCACCGATATAATAAGCGAGATAAAATGCAAAGTCAATTAACTGGCTCTGAAATTGATCGAGATTAAAATAATGTTTACAAAACGGGATAAAAACACTGTTACCTGCGGCAATAAATCCCCAGAAAAAAAACACAATCACCAGCGTGCTCAGCGCGCCATAATTGGTTGGCTGCAGTTTACCGGAAGTAGGTTTTTTTGGAGACGAAGACAAATTCACTGAAGTAGTAGCCATCGATATTTTGGTTTTGAAGTGTAAATTAATGATGAAAATAGAAGTTTTTTTTCAAGGTGCAGTTTTTTTATTATTTATTTTTTAATAGAAAAAAAACAACTTAATTTGAAACGCAAATAAAAAAGAATGGAAATAATACATGTAAGCGCAGAATGTTACCCGGTGGCAAAAGCAGGTGGCCTGGGGGATGTAGTAGGTGCGTTGCCAAAATATCAAAACAAGCTTGGACATATTGCTAAAGTGGTGATGCCAATGTACCGAACCAAATTCTTATACAATCATGAATTTGAAGTGGTACACAAGGGTGCTTTTGGTATGGCGCATTATCATTTTGAATATACCATTATAAGAGAAACGACTAATGAATTGGGATTCGATCTTTACATGGTAGATATAAACGGATTACTGGACCGCGAAAAAGTTTACGGTTATGATGATGATATTGAAAGGTTTGTTGCATTCCAGATAGCGGTAGTAGATTGGATTAGCAAATGGAAACATCATCCGGACATCGTGCACGTACATGACCACCAGGCAGCGCTTATTCCATTTATGATGCAGTATTGCTATGCTTACCGGCATTTGGCGTGGGTGAAAACAATTCTCACCATCCACAATGCGCAATACCAGGGATGGATAGACTGGAATAAATCCAACTATATTCCGCACTATGATAATTGGAAAAGCGGCATGCTTGAATGGGAAAAAACTATTAACTCGCTGGCTTCGGGAATAAAATGTGCGGCTAAAGTAAATACAGTGAGCCCCGGCTACATGGAAGAGCTGGCGCATTCAGCAAACGGCCTCGAAAATTTATTTGAGTATGAAAGGGGGAAATGTTTTGGCATATTAAATGGTATTGATTTCGATGTGTGGAATCCGGAAACAGATACTTTTTTAGAATACAAATACGGATTGGATAATTATGAAGAGCAAAAGCAAGCCAACAAAAAAATATTATGCGATCGGTTTAACCTCGATGAATCAAAACCTTTAATTGTTTTTATTGGACGATTAGTTGGAGAGAAGGCAGCCGATCTTTTGCCACAGGTAATAGGCGATTCTATTTATCACATGGAAGGAGCAATGAATTTCCTCGTTTTGGGAAGCGGAGATCCTGATGTAGAATATCGGCTTAGTCATTTACACAGGAATTTCTTTGGATATTATAATTCGCATATTGGTTACAATGAAACATTGAGTCACGTGATGTATGCGGGTGCAGACTTTTTATTGATGCCAAGCAGGGTAGAACCTTGCGGCCTCAACCAAATGTACGCCTTGAGATATGGCACTATCCCTATAGTAAGGCGCACCGGAGGATTGCGTGATACTGTAAAAGATTTCGGCGAAGAAGACGGTTTTGGAATTTGTTTTGACACCGCTTCAGTGGGGGATATCACTTATTCAATTCACAGATCGTTGGAATTGTATGCCGAGAAAAAGAAGATGAGTGATATAATTAAGCATATTATGCAAATTGATCACAGTTGGGAAAGAAGCGCCGGGATTTATATCAATTTGTATAATGCGTGAGGGAGAGAGTAGTGAGTGGTGAATGGTCAACGAACATCACAACTCACAATTGCCAACTGACATCTCACAATATCAGTAAACGAACGAATAATGACGAATAATAATTATTAACTCTATAAAATCAACATCAAATGCAAGCAAATATGTGGATCAGCAAATCAGTAATAGCAGTGATACTTGGCGGCGGCGCCGGCACCCGGTTGTTTCCGCTAACTAAAAACAGAAGTAAACCAGCCGTGCCTATCGCGGGGAAATACCGGTTAGTAGATATTCCCATTTCGAACTGTATCAATTCCAATATCAACAGGATATACGTGCTTACTCAATATAATTCCGCGTCGCTGAATAAACATATAAAGAACACGTACCAGTTTAGTAATTTCAGCAGTGGGTTCGTGGATATATTAGCTGCTGAACAAACGCCCGATAACTCTGAATGGTTCCAGGGAACAGCAGATGCGGTGCGCCAGTCTTTGAAACACCTGGAAAATGTAGAGCACGATCACGTATTGATTTTATCAGGTGATCAACTCTATCAAATGGATTTTGGAAACATGTTTAGAACGCACGTAAAGGAAGACGCCGATCTTTCTATCGCCACCATTCCTGTAACAGAAAAAGAAGCTACGGAGTTTGGGATTTTAAAATCTGATGAAGAAAATAAAATCGTATCGTTTATAGAAAAGCCCGGTTTGGATATTTTGCCACAATGGGTGAGTGATACCAAAGAAGAAATGCAATCAATGGGCAGAAATTATTTGGCCTCAATGGGGATTTATCTTTTTAAGAAAGACGTCTTGCTAAATCTGCTGAATGAGCAAAAAAAGGACGCGAAAGACTTTGGAAAAGAAATTATTCCTCATGCGATAAAAGATCATAAGGTTTGTAGTTATCAATACAGCGGCTACTGGACAGATATCGGAAATATTTCATCATTTTTCGAAGCCAATCTTGGATTAACAAAAGAGCTTCCTGACTTTAACCTGTTTCATAATGATCAGAAAGTCTATACCCGCCCAAGAATGCTGCCGCCTTCAAAGTTCAGCGGTACTTCTCTTTCAAATACGATCGCTGCTGATGGTTGTATCATTCATGCAGAAAGGCTGGAAGAATGTGTAATCGGCATCCGGACAAGGATTGGCTATGGCACTAAAATAAACAGGTGTTATATTATGGGAAGTGATATTTATGAGACTATCGAAGATATGAGTTTTGATGATGAAAAAGGTATTCCCAAATTAGGCATCGGCGATAACTGTTATATCCATAATGCCATCATTGATAAGAATGTAAGGATTGGGAATAACGTAACAATAAACGGTGGCTCGCATCTTGCAAATGGCGATCATGAATTATACACGATAAAAGATGGTATCGTGGTTGTCAAAAAAGACGCTGTGCTTCCTCATGGTTTTGTGATAGGCTAATATTTACGAAAAACATTTTTGGGTATTAATAGTAATTGTATTTTTATGAAAGTGTAATTTTTACACTTTCATTTTTTTTTACAAAAATAATTGCAATGGTATCCACCCATCCGGTTCCAAAACATAAACTGACTTTCAGGCAAATTGTAAATATGAGTTTCGGTTTTTTCGGAACTCAATTTGGTTTTGCTTTGCAGAATGCCAATGTATCACGCATTTTTCAAACACGCGGGGCAGATATAGATAAGATCGGATTTTTATGGGTAACCGCGCGATGTAGAAGAACTAACCAGAACACAATTGAAGTCTGTATAAATCGTTTAATCAATTATTAAGCATTTTCGGAATTTAAAAAGAAGGTCTATTCTTATTTCGGCGATTTTAATCTCTAAAAAATATGAGAGCAAAGACTCAATTGTCGGTATTGATACCTGATGGAGAGAGCGGTCATGCCATAAATGTACTCAGATGCCTGGGGCAAATAGAAAATGTCCGGATTTTTGTTCTTTCGAGCGACCCTAAGTCTTTAGCTCGTTTTTCTAAATACTGTTATGAATTTATAAGTTTCGCAGAAAAAGAATCCAGCGAAAAAAGATTAAATACAATTTACGATACGGTCAAAAAAGTGAAGCCCGATGTTGTTTTGCCCGTTGATATACTCACCATATCACTTCTGTCAGTAAATAAGGAAATTCTATGTCAATTGACTTCAATTGTACCTTTGCCACGTATAGATGAATTTGAAATTGCAAACAATAAAGGGCTGTTATCAGCATGGCTAAAGAACAATAAAATTCCTTGCCCCGCTACGATCTTATTTAAAACAGACAATGCCAAATTTGATGAAGCGATCACTTCTTTTTCATTCCCTGCACTGCTAAAACCCGCCGTTGGAAGCGGAGGCAGTGGCATTAAATTTTTTGAGAACCAGGACGCACTAAATATCTTTTGTAATGAGCGTATCATTTCCGGGGAATATGTTCTCCAATCTTTCATTCATGGGTACGATATTGACTGTAGCGTACTTTGTGAAAATGGAAAGATATTAGCTTATACCATCCAAAAAGAATTTATTGAAGGGAATATTCAATTCAGACGAGCGGCTGGTATTGATTTTATTGATGATCATAAAACATACAACCTGGTACAGGAAGTAGTAAAACAGTTCAATTGGACTGGCGTTGCTCATGTCGATCTGCGTTATGATTTGCAGGACGACCAGGTTAAACTTATTGAAATAAATCCTCGTTATTGGGGAAGCTTAATGGGGTCATTTTGCTCTGGAGTTAACTTCCCTTACCTTGCTTGTCTCGCAGGCTTAAAACGTGATATTATAAAAACCGATGTTAACCCCGTTCGATATATCCAGGGTAAATCGACTATTAACAGCATGGCAAAAATGATTTGGTTTAGAAACAGAGAAAAATTAAAGATTGAATATTCTTTTAAATTCATTTTGAGAGATCCAATGCCATTTATAATGTATCACCTTAGAAGCGGCTCAATTCGGCTAGACAAATCGTTGAGGAACTTAAAAAAGAAGCACATCTGATTTGCCTTTAAACCTTAGAGTCTCTTTCCTACACGAAAGTTCTTAAAGACAGGGATGACCAGGGAATGGAAATAAAAAGGTATGATGTAGTAATAAACCTGATTTTGACGGGTAAATTTACAATAGCAGAAGTTGCCAACTTCAATGATGAGAAAACGCTGCATCCGTGAACTTTTTAAATTTTTTTACTTTTCCCCGATAATTTATTTTTTTAACGCCTAAGTGATTAACAAAAAAGCACACTTCAATCAACGAACACTTTTCTATTTCA
>DATCFI010000035.1:0-5225 GCA_036509585.1 Hanamia sp.
AAAAGTGTGAAGATGAAAAGCTGAAATATGAAAAAATCGGGATAAAGAAAATGCTTACAAAGATAGAGGAGCAGTTCAGGATCATGTTTAATTTATCATCCGATGTATTATTTGATTCTGACCTTGTAGCTGATAAGGTGACGGTAAATGATGCTTATGAAAAGGAATTCGGCTATAAAAGAAAGAAAAACATGATGTCTTCAGAAGATTGGATAATCCATATTCATCCTGATGATAAAGAAGAGTTTATGAAAGGATATCACAGGGTTCTAAAATCAAAAACAATTAATTGGAAGAATGATTATCGTTTTTTGAAAAGGGATGGTTCTGTTGCCAATGTATTAGTCAGCCGTATCATCCTGCGAAACACAGATGGCAACGCCTACCGGGTGATTGGTTCCATGCATGATATTAGCAAACAAAAAGTGCTTGAAGAAAGCCTGGAACGGGAGATCAAATTAAAGGAAAAGCAGATTGCAGAAGCAGCCAGGGATGCTAAAGATGCGGAAAGGTCGGATATAGGAAAAGAACTTCATGATAATGTAAACCAGTTACTCGGCGCGTCCAGGCTATACTTAGAAATGGCAAAGCGTGGAGGGAAAGACAGTGAAATGTATTTAAGCCGTTCTTCCGAATACACCCTTACTGCCATTGAAGAGATCAGGAAATTAAGTAAGGGTTTGACAACAAATACTATTAAGAATTTAGGTCTTTGCGCAGCTATCGAAAATATCCGCCACGACACAATAGAAGTAAATGCTGTGAAAATAGTATTTAGAGTAGAAAATTTTATTGAGAATAGCGTGAATGATGAATTCAAGTTGAATACCTATCGAATCCTACAGGAGCAACTAAATAATATATTGAAGCACGCCAAAGCAACTAAAATTGTTATAAAACTCCTGCAAAATAAAAAATCTGTTAAGCTAATCATTTCGGATAATGGAATTGGATTTGATACCGATAAAAAGATGAACGGAATAGGTATTGCCAATATTAAAAGCCGTGCGGCTTCTTATAATGGCACCGCTGACTTTATTTCGCAGCCTGGAAGCGGATGTGTTTTGATTGCAACATTTTCTGCTTCAGACAAACTTTTGAAGAGAGCATAAGAGCAAGTGAACAATCATCTGATTCGAACGGGAATTCTTTCGTGCTAAAACCTCACTGGCATCAAATGTGTCAACACACAAAGCCACCTATCGTTCTCTTTTTTATAAACGTTCGTAATCCATTCGTCTGCTTCAAAAGGTTGTCCCTGCCAACTACTGTATTTTTTCCCATGTCCTGTTGTCAAAGCAATGTGGCGATAAACCTTTCCTCTCAAAATTGCTTTGTCATTGGCTTGTGAGAAAGCAGTCCTTCTTCAAGAGCCGAAAATGTTTATGAAGATAATTTCGATTTAGATTGACTGCTAACTGACGAATTTATATTATAAAAGATGCCACTCACAAAAAGATACACTTTAGATAATCAGCGTTTTGTTCTGCATCGCTGCATCCAGCCTTATCTCACAAAAAATTCACTTATCGTGAAAATGCTATCATAAAAAAAAGAGGCTGCCTACTTTTGAGACAGCCTCATGTTTCATAGGCGGTTAGTAACTTCAAAATTGAAGTTTTAAATCATTTATTGGATTGGCGGATAAACAAGATGCAAAAATAGCAGGTAGTTCGATGGAAGGTTGTAGTAAGAAAAGAATTTGTTTGTAGTAAATTAATTACCCCCGAATTGTAAAAACAATGATTGGTATAAAAAAGCGACAGAAAAGGACTGTCGCTTGTTTTTCATAAGTAATAACTACTCGAATTGGATTTTCAATCATTAAATGGGTAGTTAGTGACCCGGTTAATAATTGAACAGGATGCAAAAATAGTAAGTAACGGGATGCGGGTTTGTAGTAATCAGAGGATTTATTTGTAGAAAATTTTTTACCCCGGAAATTTGAAAATATGGATTGGTATCAATAAAAAAAGCGACAGCAAATAGCTGTCGCATGTTCTCATAGGCGGTTAGTAACTTCAAAATTGAAGTGTTCAATCATTCATTGGATTAGCGGATAAACAGGATGCAAAAATAGTAAGTAGCGGGATGCAGGTTTGTAGTAAGCAGAGGATTTGTTTGTAGAAAATTTTTTACACGCCTATAGTCAGCTAAGAAGGGAAAATAACGTTATGGACATTAGCCAGTTTATTAAGTTCAACAATATTATGGCATTGTAGTTTTTCAAAGATCCTGGCCTTATGCGTACCGATTGTAGAGGTATGAAGTTTTAACTTTTGGGAAATTTCGGCAACTGAATCACCATGGGTAAGGTGCTGGACTATTTCAAACTCCCGGGGCGATAGTTTATCAAATGGGTTTATCGAAGCATTTTTTGACTGTAAATCACTTAAAAAATTCTCACTCAATTCGGAACTGATATATCTTTTATTATTTAACACCATATCAATAGCTTTTTTTATTTCACCTTCGAATGCATCCTTTCTCAAATATCCCATAGCACCCATTTTCAGGTATCTTTTTGCATAAACTTCTTCGGCGTTCATGCTAAACATGATAATTTTTGTAGCGGGTTTAAATGAAAGGATATTACTTAAAAGACCAAAGGAATCCGTATTAGGCATATTGATATCCATTAAGACAAGGTCATAGTCATTTTGCTTTATTTTTTCAAATGCGGAATCTCCGTCATAGGCTTCATCAATCTCAGTGTGGGCAAGAAAATTTCGGATTAATTGTGTTAATCCTGATCTTATAATAAAATGATCGTCAACAAGTAAAAGATGGGGCATATGTCAGAAGGGCACTTTAAATTAAAATAAAAAAAATCAGAATTACTGCTCGCACAATCGCTGTTACCTTCTTTCAAATATATTATAAACTTTTAAAGAGAAGAATTATTTTGCGTAGGAATAGTCCAAATAACTGATAATTAGTTTTCAAATATAAATTTTGTATATAAAAGTCTGTGGCTATCGCCGGATATAAGCAAAGAATTTTTAAACAACTTTTTCAAAGCCAATCAAAAATGTTCGATTTGCTGAACTACTTTACAAACCAACCACTTTCGTTTAAAATAGACCCGTGGCCTGGTAAGTTGAACACCAAACATGTCATTTAAAAACCCGAATCCAATAGATATCGGATCATCCACACCGGTTTCATAAAATCCCGCAGAATAATAATAATCCAAATAATCCTGGAAAGATTACACTTACCCCTAACAGTTTCATTCGGAATGAATCAAAAATATCTTTAAAAATGTTTCCATGAGATAAGAAACCGTGATTCAGGCAACGGCATTTAGCTCAACCCTCAAAAACAGTAAAAGCACTTATAATGTTGATTTGTATTTTCTTATTTCACGTTTCAGAGATGACACCTTTTTGAAAGATGTCATCTCTTTATTAAAATCCCTACTTCTTCTTCCACTTTTTGGCATTAAGAATCAAAACCAGTAAACCCCGCCTGCCAGGCATTCGGTCAGGGAACTTATAATGGTGATTTGTACTTCCCTTCCTTCTGCCTTCAGCCTTCTGCCTTCTGCCCTCAAACATTCCAGGGTAAAGGATGTTGCCACGGTGGGCGATATTGCCTTTGCAGCAGTTTGGTGCCTTCTTCATCGCCGGTTATAATGCGTTTTACAGGATCGTAACTCAGTGGCCTTTGCAACTTCATGGCAAGATTAGCAATGATGCAACTTGCCGTAGAGATGTGCCCCTGTTCAATATCGGCAACCGGGCGTGTGCCCTTATCTATCGCTTCAATAAAATTGAGCATGTGACGCCGTGTGGCGGAAGCAACGTGTAATTCTATATCTGGTTCTTTCAGGTCTTCGGGATATTTTTCTTTCTCCCACAACAGATCGCCGTGCAGTTTTTTGCCGTCGCCAACCGGTGTAAAATCATACTTCCACACATCGCAGGAAAGAGTTCCTTTGTCGCCATAAATTTTAAAAGCCCAGGGATAATCGGGATCGGCGGGAGTGCCCCAGGTTCTATGCTGCCAAACACATTCAATACCATCGTAAGCAAACACCGCATTCTGTGTATCCGCAATATTGCTTTTGCCTTTGTTATCTACATAAATACCTCCATTGGAAGAAATGTTTTTTGGCCAGCCAAGGCCAAGCATCCATCGTACTGCATCAAACATGTGAATGCACATATCGCCCATGATGCCGTTGCCATATTCCATAAATGCACGCCACCATCCGCGATGCGGTAAACCATCGTAAGGACGCAAAGGCGCAGGGCCTGTCCACATATCGTAATCAAAAAAATCAGGCACAGGCTGAACAGGCGGATTAGCATTAGAGTGCATGTGGTAATAACAGCACATTTCAGCATGATGTATGTTGCCAAGCAAACCTGCATCCACGATTTTTTCTTTTGCTTCCACTAAATGCGGCGTACTTCTGCGTTGTGTGCCTACCTGTACCGTGCGGTTGTATTTTCTTGCTGTAGCAAGAATGGCTTCGCCTTCCATTACATCCCGGCTGATGGGCTTTTGAAGATAGAGGTCAGCCCCTGCTTTCATCGCATCAATAGCTTGTAAGGCATGCCAGTGGTCAGGTGTTCCAATGAGAACGATATCCGGTTTTGTTTGTTTTAATAATTCGCGGTAATCGCTGAAACAGGCAACGTTTTTTTGAGGCTTTCTCGCATTGATCATTGTTGCCGCCTGTTTTAGCTGATGTGCATCCACATCGCAAATTGCTACGACATCAACCGGTGCTACCTGCATGAGCCTGAACAGGTCGCTCTTTCCATACCATCCTGTGCCGATAAGTGCAACACGTTTTGGCCTTGCGCTGATATTTGGAATGTAAGGATGCAGGGCGGACATCGCCAATAATATTGAACTGTCGCGTAAAAATTCGCGGCGGTGAATGATGTGTTTACTCATGCTGATAGATTTTTAAAAAATTTGTTGTTCTCTACAAAGAATCCACCACAGTTGTGTTCCCGTAAAAAGGCGGGATGGGTTTTAAAGCGATGGCCTCACCAACGCCTGAAATTAATGGAGTCATCCGCTCTTTGTTTATTCTGTATAACAAGTTACAAAAACGAAGGCTATTAATAAATAGGGTCTGCTGATTATGTCAGGCCCATCCCGATTTTACAAAATTATTTATATTTGGCCACCTATTATTTTCGGTTACCCATACCGTTATTATTATTTTCAGAATCAGGCAATAGAGTACCCGCCCGGTTAATTTA
>DATCFI010000036.1:0-12911 GCA_036509585.1 Hanamia sp.
AGGCGTATCTGAATGAATTCTTTTATCGCTTTAACAGACGGGGATTTGATAAAACTATATTTCACAACCTTCTAGAAAGAATGGTTAAGAGTGACCCCATTTATCAAAAGGTATTCACGACTTAAACGATTTATTCTAAAATTTAAATCATAGTAAAAGAACAAATAACCGCAATTTCTAGTCAGGCAAAAAACAAATAATAACGATGCAACCATTTAGAATAGGCTTTGGAATTGATTTTCATCAATTGGTAACAGGCAGAGAATTATGGATTGGAGGAATCAAATTAGATCATACAAAAGGTGCGCTTGGCCATAGTGACGCAGATGTATTGCTTCACGCCATCTGTGATGCGATGTTAGGGGCGGCATGCCTGGGCGATATTGGTCAACATTTTCCGGATACAGATGACGCTTTTAAAAACATAGACAGCAAAATATTATTAAAGCGTTGCAACGATCTTATAAGTAAAGAGGGTTACCAAATTGGAAATATTGATTCCACTATTTGTCTAGAGTTCCCTAAAATAAAACCTCATGCTCCAAAAATGCAGGAGGTAATTGCCGATATTTTAAACATTCCTAAGAATTCAATTTCGATAAAAGCCACAACATCTGAGAAAATGGGATTCGTAGGACGAGAGGAAGGCATAGCAGCCTATGCTACTATTTTGTTAATAGCGATACAATAAAAATTTTGAGTTCATTTATTTTTCAATGTCCTAACGGTCATCACTACCTTTGTTGACATGCATGAAATAAAAATAAAAATTATAAATACTTCAGAAAATCAAATTCCGCAATATGCTACTGAAGGGTCCTCAGGTCTTGACTTACGCGCAAATTTGCCCCTGTCGATTACCCTAAAGCCGATGGAAAGAAAGATGATTGCAACAGGTATCTTTCTTGAAATTCCGATGGGATACGAAGTTCAGGTAAGACCAAGGAGTGGGTTGGCATGGAAAAACGGAATCACTTGTTTAAATTCTCCGGGCACGGTGGATAGTGACTACCGGGGTGAAATCAAAGTAATTCTTATAAATCTTTCTATGGAAGAACATATCATTAAAAATGGAGATCGTATAGCTCAAATGGTTCTATGTAAAATAGAAAAAGCATTTCTTCAGCAAGAGGCAGAACTAAATTCAACAGCAAGAGGCGAAGGCGGTTTTGGACACACCGGCAATATCTAAATTGATAAAAATCTTTAAATGAATTTTTGGGGCAAAATTTTATTGGGAGTCGTTTTTCTTTATATGGTTTCCGGCTGCCATTCTACCAAAAAATTGCAAACTGCTGTTAACAAAATAGATACTGTTTCAATAAATAAAGAAATTCCAGAAAATTCTTCCAACCGGTTAGATACCGCCCGCGAAATATTGACTAAACTGGATTCAAATGAAATTGATTTTAAAACATTTTCTGCAAAGGCAAAAGTGAATTATGAAGACCATAATGGAAAGCAACCGGATTTTAATACTTTCATCAGGATACAAAAAGATAGCGTATTATGGGTTTCTATAAGTTCTACTTTTTTGGGTATTGAAGCGTTCAGACTTTTGATCACGCCTGATACGATTATCATACTAAATAAACTCGATAAAACGGTAGAATATCATCCCTTTAGTTATGTAGAAAATGTTGTTCATATTCCAATGAATTTTTCGGTATTGCAAAATATTCTTATTGGGAATCCGGTGTACGTTGGCGATAGCGTTGTCTCTTACGTAAAAACGAAAAATCATATCCTTATAGGAACCGTAGGAGAATTTTTTAAAAACCTGCTTGCTATTTCTGTCGGAAGTAATCACTTGGAAAGAATAAAATTGGATGATATTAATTTAAGCAAAAACCGCACGGCCAGCCTGGTTTATAATGATTACGAAAATGCAGATGATTTCAATTTTTCAACATACAGGGAAATAAATGTTTCGGAAAAATCAAAAGTGGAAATAACGATTCTTTTTAAGCAATATGAGTTTAACAAGGAATTATCATTCCCGTTTACAATTCCACGAAATTATAAAACAAAATAATTGTTACTTTAATAACTTGCAACTCGCATAGATATTCAGTGATGATGCTAAAAAAAATTTGAGTACATGCCAGGAAAAATAATTGCCTCGTTTTTACTTTTTTTAATTTCTTTCTCAGTTTTCGCCCAGGCACCGGTTGATAAAGATGCTTTACAGAAGCAAAGGGAACAACTAAAAAAGGAAATTGCTCAAACAGAGCGGGAGCTAAAAGAAACCCAAAAGACTACCAAAGTAAATGTGGGGCAGCTTTCGCTAATCAACAAAAAGCTCGATTTACAGGGAGATGTAGTTGATAATATAAATGGCGAAATAAGGAGTCTAAGTGATAATATCTATCTCTCTCAATTAGAGATTAATAAGATCAAACGCGTATTAGATACCCTAAAAGTTGAATACGCTAAAAGCATGGTATATGCCTATAAAAACAGCAATAATTATGATTTCCTGAATTTTATTTTCTCGGCCAATAGTTTTAACGATGCTATTAAACGAGTTGCCTATTTGAAATCTTACCGCTCGTATCGTGAAATGCAGGCCGATAATATTGATAAGACAGAAGCAATTCTTGAGGATAAAATTGTCAAATTATCTGAGACTAAGACCACAAAGGCGGTAGTATTAGGCGAAAAGGATAAAGAACTAACCAAACTTCAAAAGCAACAGGAAGAAAAAGCAAATATAGTAAGCCAGCTAAAAGGAAAGCAAAAAGAACTGCTGGCGCAAGTAAAAGAAAAGCGAAAGCAGGATGCTAACTTAAAGAATGCGATTACTGCCATGATCAGGCGTGAAATAGAGATCGCGCGTGCAGAGGCGGCAAAAAAAGAAAAGGAAAGGTTAGAAGCGCTCAAGAAAAATAAGGTTGAGCCTGCTACAAATACGAAAGAGACCGTTGAGAAAAATACGAAATCTGCACCAACCGCTACTTCAAAAGCTCCAAGTGTATTGGTAAGCAGCGAAGCAGACAAGGTGTTGAATGCAAGTTTTGAAAAAAATAGGGGTATTCTTCCTTGGCCTGTGGATGGATATGTAATCTATAAATATGGGTTAAACCAATTGCCCGGGGGAATAGATTATTATGAGCAGGGCGTAAATATAGGAACAAAAATCGGAGCACCAGTCAAGTCTGTTTTTGAAGGCGAAGTAACGCTGGTGAGCTATATTGGTGATCAACAGGCAGTTTTTATTAAGCATGGAATATATTTTACCGTTTATAGCAATCTTGCGTCTGCCAATGTGAAACGCGGAGAAAAAGTAGGCAACGGTCAGGTGATAGGAACTGCAGGCGTTAATGATGAAGGGCAGGGTGCTGTTGAATTCGTTTTAATGAAAGAAAGTGACTTCATCAATCCGCAAGTCTGGTTAAAGCATTAATTTTTTTAGTCTTTAATATTGTCATCTAAATCTTTCGCAAGATAAAATTTCAAAATCAATGTGTATGTCTTTTATTTTTGAAGTCAACGGTATAAAACCCCTTTGGGGAAAGAACTGTTTTATAGCTCCGAATGCCACACTTTGTGGAGATATCATAATAGGAGACGATTGCAGTATTTGGTTCAATGCTGTTGTGAGAGGCGATGTAAATTCCATACGAATGGGCAATAAAGTAAATGTACAAGATGGTGCCGTGATTCATTGCACCTATTTAAAAACTACTACACAAATAGGAAATAATGTGAGCATCGGACACAATGCAATCGTACATGGATGCGTTATAGAAGATAATGTGTTGGTAGGAATGGGCGCCATTATTATGGACAATGCAAAAGTAGGAAGCAATAGTATTATTGCCGCTGGTTCTGTAATATTGGAAAACACAATAATAGAGTCAGGAAGTATTTATGCAGGCGTGCCGGCAAAGAAGATAAAAGATATTTCTGAGGACTTGATCAAAGGCGAAATAGAACGCATTGCAAACAATTACCTGATGTACGCAGGGTGGTACAAAGTTTGACCGATATGGTAATAGTTAGATTCAAATTTATATGAGTTTTCGTTCCGTTATCTATTAGAATGAAAACTTTTAAGTATTCAATCGCGTATGTCTTTGGTATAGCGCTATAGAACAGGTTATCGCATGAAAAAATTAGTATTTTTTGTTGTTTTTTGCTGGGTGCTTTCGGGCTGTTCTATTTTTAGAAAACAAGAGAAATATGGCTGCCCTACAAACGGGAAAAATGTTGGTGCAGAAAAAATTTTATCAGGTGATAAAGATGCTATAAAGGCGGCTAACAAAGCCGGAAAATTTAAAGGAGCGGAATCATACTAAACCCTAGCTGTTTATTTCTTACTAATACTAATAATCTAACCCATGTGTTACCAATTGAAAACAAATTTTGGCGGAACAGAAGCAGTTATTGATGATAATTGCGGAATTTCTAAATTCTATTCTATCGCCGGCACGCTGGCAGATGATTTAAAAGTAAAATTCCTGAACCAGGTAGATGATGCTGATACACTCGACTGGGATTTTAAATACAAGAACATTTTTCTGACCCTTCACTATAATATTTTCAACGGAGTTTCCATCTTGCCCCAACGCATCAATGGGAGTAAAAAAGTAAATAAAGCCGTATTGGAAGTAGCGGATTTTCTGGAAAGTAAACCGTATTAGATTTTTTACGTTTTTTCCAGTGAACAAATAAATATTCGCATTTTATATTCTCTATATTCAGGGCGATACTTCTGTTTCACAGGAAAATTAAAAATGCCCTCCTGTGTAGAATAAATTCCTCATTTTTTATTATGTCCTTGCGAAACTGATGCCGTAAAGTACTTTTTTTGATGTTAAAAAAAAGGCATAGATATTTCATGGTAACTATTTAAATAAAAAATAGTTATGCGACCAATATGGACCGGCGCTATAGGCTTTGGACTCGTAAACATTCCTGTAAAAATGTATAGCGCAACAGAAACGAGTAATCTTGATCTGGATATGCTTGATAAGAAAGATCATGCGCACATTAAATATATGCGCGTAAATGAAAACACAGGCAAAGAAGTAGACTGGGAAAATATTGTAAAGGGCTACAAGTATAATGACGATTACGTAGTGCTTGATGATAAGGATTTTGAAGTTGCCAGTGCAAAAAAAACAAAGACGATAGAGATATCTGATTTTGTAAAGGAAGAGGAAATCAGCAGCCTATATTATGAAACGCCTTACTACCTGGAACCCGATAAATCGGGTACGCGTCCTTATAAATTATTATTAGATGCTCTGAAAAAGACGAAAAAAGTAGGCGTATCCACATTTGTAATGCGCAATAAGGAGGCACTCGCTATTTTAAGGCCGGATAAAAATGTCATTGTTTTAAACAAAATAAAATTTGAGCAGGAAATACGAAATCCGGAAGAACTAGCGCTTCCCAAAAATACAGAAGTGAAACCTGCAGAATTGAAAATGGCCATCACACTCATTGACCAGCTTACCGGGAAATTCGATATCTCAAAATACAAAGACACCTATAATGGCGAACTCTTGAAATTAATAAAAGCAAAAGCGAGCGGCAAAAAAATTAAAACGTCTCAACTAAAAGTGTTTCATAATAAAACAAAAGACCTGATGGAACAATTGAAAGCAAGCCTTGATGTAAAACGAAAAAAATCTGCATAAAATGGCATTAACAACTTATAATAAAAAAAGAAATTTCAAAGAGACTTCAGAGCCGGGAGGTAAGATAAAGAAATCAGAATCCAAACTCATCTTTGTAGTACAAAGACACAAAGCGTCCCGGTTACATTACGATTTCAGGTTAGAAATGGACGGAGTTTTAAAAAGCTGGGCTGTTCCGAAAGGCCCTTCGATGAATCCTAAAGATAAAAGACTGGCCATGATGGTGGAAGATCATCCTTATGATTATAAAGATTTCGCGGGTGTGATTCCTGAAGGAAACTATGGTGCAGGCATCGTGGAAATATGGGATAGTGGCACTTATAACGATATCGAAAATTCTTCTGAAAAGGTGGCAGAAAAAAGTCTTCGTGCAGGTTTAAAATCGGGCGATTTTAAATTTCAATTATTTGGTAAAAAACTAAAAGGTGAATTTGTATTAGTGAAGTTAAAAGGCAAAGAGGATAATAGCTGGCTGCTGATAAAACACAGAGATAAATACGCCTTAGATGAGGACTATAAAAGTGAAGAACAAACGCCAAAAAACTCTCCTATCAATAAATGGCTGAAAGAAAATAAGAAACCAACGAAAAAAAAAAGCCCAACAAAGTAAATATTCAGCCGTCGCCTGACAATAAATTTATTGGTGTGGACGCCAACAAAAGCAGCGCTAAGAAAATTACTCATTATATAAAGCCAATGCTTGCCAAAGAAACTGACAAAGCCTTTGATGATAAGGATTGGCTTTTTGAAATAAAGTGGGATGGTTACAGGGCTGTTTCAGAAATAAGAAAAAAGAATGTTTTACTGTATTCCCGCAATGGGCTAAACTTCCAGCACAAATATCCCATCGTAGCGGAACAATTAAAGAAAATAAATGCGGAAGCTGTTCTTGATGGAGAGATAGTGGTGTTGAATGATGAAGGCAAACCTGATTTTCAATTATTGCAGCATTATTCCGAAAATATAGACAGGCCGATTCAATATTATGTTTTTGATTTATTAGAATTGAATGGCCATGATACCACGGGGTTGAAATTGACAGAACGAAAAGAATTACTTAAAAAGCTAATTCCGGAAAACGAAGTCATTAAATATTCCGACCACATTGTGGAAAAAGGGAAATCCTTTTTTGAAGTATCTAAAGAAAAAGATCTTGAAGGCATCATGGCCAAAAAAATGGATTCAAAATATTATCCTGGAAAAAGAAGTTCGGACTGGCTGAAAATAAAAAATCATAAAACCGCCGAAGCAATCATAGTGGGATATACAGAACCTGCGGGTTCCAGGAAATATTTTGGTGCGCTAATCCTTGCTTCCAAAGAAGGAAGGAAATTAACATACATCGGTCATACGGGTACCGGATTTGACCAGGAGGCTTTAAAAGAAATGTATGAAAGACTACAGCCACTTGTACAAGAAGAATCTCCATTTGATGAAAAAATAAAGACTAATTCACCGGTCACGTGGGTAAAGCCGGAACTAATTTGTGAAATAAAATATTCGGAAGTTACCGCAGAAGGCAAGTTTCGCCACCCGGTATTTCTTCATCTTCGTGACGATAAAACCATAAAAGAAATAAATATGGAAAATTTAAAAAAGACAACATTGCCGGGCAAAAAAAAGACACCATTGGCTAAAAAAGCAAATGCAAAATCAAGTGGTCCAAAAAAGAAAGTAGGAGAAAAAGAGACGGATAATATTTATACATTTGGCAAAACGAAAGTAAAAATTACCCATACTGACAAAATATATTTTCCTGAAGAAAAAATTACCAAAGGCGATGTAGTTGACTATTATATTTCCATGGCGGAATATATTTTGCCTTATCTGAAAGGAAGGCCGGAATCACTTTTGCGGAATCCAAATGGCATTAAAGGGCAAAGCTTCTTTCAGAAAGATGCAGCAGATGAAGTTCCTGCTTACGTAAAAAGTAAAAAGATTCATTCGGATTCGAACAACAAGGAAATCAATTACATCGTATGTGATAACGTGGCAACACTGGTTTATTTAAATAATTTAGGATGCATAGAAATAAATCCATGGCATTCTACTGTACAAGCTTTAGATAAACCTGATTACCTGATGATAGACATTGATCCTTCTAAAAAAAATACTTTTGATCAGGTAATACAAGTAGCGCTGACCGTTAAAAAAATTCTGGACAAAGCAGGCGCAGCTTCTTTTTGTAAAACATCAGGCGCTACGGGCATGCACGTGTATGTGCCTACCGGCAAAAAATATACTTTCGAGCAGGTGAAGGATTTTGCTTACCTGGTTTGTATGTTGGTTCATGATGAATTGAAAGATTTTACTACGCTTGAAAGAAGCCTTTCAAAACGAAGCAGTAAACACATTTATATGGATTATTTGCAAAACAGGCGAGGGCAGACCATAGCATCTGTTTATAGCCTTCGACCTAAACCCGGCGCTACCGTTTCAACACCGCTACTCTGGAAGGAAGTAAAAAAGGGGTTATCTCCTAAAGATTTTACCATTTTCAACTCTTTAGAACGGACCAAAAAAATGGGCGATATCTTTAAAGGTATTTTAGGGAAAGGAATTGATCTAAAAAAATGTATTGAAAGATTACAAATTAATTCCTGAATTATTTATTTAATAATGAATATATCGCCGAGTCTTCAAACTTTCCATTAAAGAAAAAATCTTCTTTAAAGTAAGCTTCTCTTACGAAACCCGTACTTTCCAGCGTTTTTGCCGAAGCGGTATTCCGTGGATTAATGTGGCCTTCGATACTATGCAATTTCAACTCATTAAAACCAAACAGGTTTACTTTTAAAATTGCTTCTTTTGCAAGTCCTTTCCTCCAATATGCAGGATGCAACATGTAACCAATTTCAGCACGGTGATGTTGTTTTATTAACCGCCAGAGCCCGATGGTTCCTATCAGTTTGTCGGGGTATTCCTTCAATGTAATTGCCCATGTAATGCCCGAATTACTTTCCAACAAATCAGTAATCAATTTTATAAAAGCTTTTGCTTGATCTATATTGGTCATGGGGTACTTTCCGATATGCTTCATTACTTCTTTATCCGAACGAAGTTCAAAAACCTGCTCAGCATCGTTATCGTTAATCTTTCTTAAGATTAGCCGCTCAGTGTTAAGATCGGGAAGGGTTGAAAATTTACTTCAAGCATGATTTGATTTATTAATAAGAAAATGAAGTTAAAAATACATTCCGTTTTGTAAACGTGGTTGCCAGTAAATACCTTTATAGTAAACAAACAAATAATTCAAATTTCTACATCAGCGCAATTTATTCGCCTTTTCGAGATTATTAAATTAGCTCATTAGGCATTATCATCCACTACGCTTAATCCACGAAATGAAGCGTTCATGCTATCCGTGAGTATCTCTATTTTCTGATCCGTTATCCCGTTGATTAAGAAAGCAAATAAAATTGAGCAAGCGATTTTTTTCATTTAGAATGAATATTTTATTGAAAGATTATGAAAATTACCCTCGAAGCCGCAAAAATCAGTTTTCAAAATGCAATAAAATTAGGTTCTTCAAACCACACTTTTTCTACGTCTTATAGTTTACTTCAATTAAATTTGACCTGATGGAATCACAAAATTCACTTACTACAGTCGAAAGAATAATCGATGTTACCAATTCAATTCAGACTGCACCTTTTGACGAACTGCGGCAAAAATTAATTTTATTGATCAATGAATTGATCAATAAAGATTTTCACTCTTTGATACAATTGCTCTATCGAATTGATGTAAGTGAAAAGAAAATCCGAACTTTTTTAGATGAAGATACAGAAAGGGATTCCGCTACTATTTTGGCGGCTCTGATTATAGAAAGGCAATTAGAAAAAGCGGAAAGCAGGCAGCGTTTTAGCAATAAAAACAACCCCAAAAGCGACGAAGAGAAATGGTAAAAAAGTATGTTGAAAAAATCCTCTATAATCTGATATTTATCAGACTGGCTGAGAATTTTGTTGAGAAACTATTGTAGTCTTCTTTTTCCCATACATCAACTTTTGAACTTCTTCTTTATCTTCTTTTTCCTTTTTCAGGTCGAAGGCGGTACCGAAAACCAAATCCCAAATGTGTGTGCTAACGCCAAAACCCATGTTTTCACTTTTATAATGATGCAGGTGATGGTTGCGCCATACCGGTTTCATCCATTTGAACGGAGGGTTCCATGCGTGGATGGCGTAGTGCATTGACCCATAAATAAGATAACCCAAAATGAATCCAGGGAAAAAGGCCATTGCATTATGACCCATGATCGCATACATACTTAAAAAAATAAGAGACGCAAGGATAATGCTGGGTACCGGAGGCATGAACAGGCGCTCTTTGTCGCGGGGATATTCGTGGTGATTGCCATGCATTACATAAATAACCTTTTGAGCACGAGGGCTTTCACTTACCACGTGAAAAACAAAACGGTGCATCAGGTATTCAAAAAATGTCCAGAAAAACATGCCGCCGATGAAAAGCGATCCTACTTTCAACGCGGAAAACTCTAAGCGCGATGACGAATAATATGATAAAAAAATTATTATAGGCAAATACATTCCCCAGATCACCAACGGATGAGCTTTAGTAAGATATTCCAGATATTGATTTTTGAATAACTGAGCCTGACCTTTATTATGAATTTTTTCGAATTTCATATGCGATTATTTTTACAAAAGTACAAAAAAAATGTTCCGTTACGGGCTGATTGCAATCATAAAATCTGTTATTAGATTTTAATGAAAGCGGCATGTGTTCTCATATCCTGCTAATTCAATTATCTTGCAAACCGCCTAAATATTTATTTTATGAAATTGGTATCTTATCTAAAAGAAGATCACGCGCAATTGGCATTATTAGTAAACGGATATTTATTCGATGCCGACAATCTGCATCCCAATTTACCGGTAACCATGACGATGTTTTTAAATTATTGGGAGGACGTATTTCCAATAGCGCATTCCATTAACCGCTCTTTGGAAGAAGGCACGAAAAGATACCGGGCAATACCGGCGGATGAAGCGGAACTTCTTGCTCCGGTTCCCAGCCCTACCAGCTGCCGCGATGCGTATGCTTTTCGCCAGCATGTGGCTACCGCAAGAAAAAACCGCAATGCGCCAATGATTCCTGAATTTGATCAGTTTCCTGTTTTTTATTTTACCAATCACAATAGCATCACCGGACCTGGGGAAATAGTTTGTATGCCCGATCATTTGCAAAAACTGGATTTCGAACTGGAAGTAGCCATCGTTATTTGTAAACCAGGAAAAAATATAAAGGCGGCTGAAGCTGATGAATACATTGGTGGTTATATGATCATGAACGATTTTAGTGCAAGGACATTACAGTTGGAAGAAATGAAACTAAATCTCGGACCCACGAAAGGAAAAGATTTTGCCACCGCCATTGGCCCTTGGCTGGTGACCCCGGATGAACTTGAAGAATTTAAAATTCCTGCCAAAGAAAATCACGTGGGAAATGCTTACAATCTAAAAATGAAATGCAGTGTGAATGGCGTACAAGTAAGTGAAGGAAATTTTGGAGATATGGAATGGACCTTTGCAGAAATAATAGAGCGTTGTAGCTATGGTGTTCAATTATTTCCGGGCGATGTGATAGGCAGCGGTACCGTTGGTACCGGATGTTTCCTGGAACTGAATGGTACTGGAAAAGTAAATGACCCCGATTATAAAGAACAGTGGCTAAAGGAAGGTGATGAAGTAGAAATGGAAATTGAAGAATTCGGCATATTGAAAAATACCATTGCGAAAGATGAAAGTGATTTTTCAATTTTAGATCTGAAAAAATAAATCAAGAATTATTCATCTGAGTCAGTAAATCAACAAATAACCTGAATTTATGTTTTCATCATGTCTACCATTTACTTTCTCACTTTCTGGCGATTGCGATATTGCACTGATGTTGATACAAAAAATTTCTGGGAATAATTTTAACGTATTTCAAAGTTTTCATTCTTTGAACTAACTGTAAATTCACCAGATGAAAAGCAGTCTTTTACTTGTTTTACTTTTTCCTGTATTTTCTTTTTCACAAAATTATCCCTATAAAAATTTAGTAATGGAAGGTGGGGGTGTTCGTGGCCTCGCCTATCCCGGCGCTTTGGAAGTATTGGAACAAAAGCAAATACTTCAGCATATTGATAAAGTAGCAGGTTCATCAGTTGGCGCTATTGCCGGCCTGGTGGTTTCATTAGGGTACGACTCCCGGCAGATTGATTCTATTCTAGAAAGCCTTAAGATCGGTGAGTTCAACGACGGAAAATTTTTCTACGGAAAAATAAGAAGAATAAAAAAAGAGTACGGAATGTACAAGGGCAATGCTATTGAAGACTGGTTGTCACGAGTGATTGAACAAAAAACCGGTAATGCGAATCTTACCTTTGATGAATTGCACCAATTACATTTAAAAGATTCCACTTTTAAAGATTTTTATTGTACCGGAACGAATATAAGCCAGCAGCGGCTCGAAGTTTTTTCATGGAAAACCCGGCCCAATATGAAACTAAGTACGGCAGTTCATATCAGCAGTTGTATTCCCTTCCATTTTGTACCGGTAGCCTTGGATAGCATCGGTAATGAAATAAATATTGAAGACACTTCAGCAAAGTATCATCTATACGTCGACGGTGGTATGCTTTGCAATTACCCGATCAATATGTTTGATTCCTGCGTTAACGGGGGTAATCCCTTGACTTGCGAAAATGTGATCTACAATAAAAATACACTTGGACTAAAGCTTGAGCGAGGCGATCAGATTAAAGAATTCGAAAGTGGGAAAACGGAAATAGCGCCTTATGACATAAAAAACCTGAAAGAATATTCGTCTGCCGTGATGAACCTAATGATGGAGAGCATCAATCGGAAAACACCCGATCTCGCCAATGAGAGAGGACGAACCATTTACATTAGTTACAATAACATTTCTGGGAAGCCTAGAACGGTCTCCGAAAAAGATAGAAAAAACTTATACGATAATGGGAAACTAGCTGCGCTTAAGTTTTTCAACGAGCAATACAGTCCAAATTAAATAGGTGGCTTTCTTATCTCCCTGCCAATAGTTTACCTTTGCAAAAAATATTAATGTGAGACATTAGCGTTTCAAAATATTATCGAAAACTATGAGTATTCAACAACTTTCTGAGCAGGAAACGATCCGCAGAGAAAAATTAAAAGAACTTAACAAATTGGGTATTGACGCCTATCCGGCAGAACTTTTTCCAGTAAATACCAGTGCGAAATTCATTAAAAA
>DATCFI010000037.1:0-3226 GCA_036509585.1 Hanamia sp.
TAAATTAACCGGGCGGGTACTCTATTGCCTGATTCTGAAAATAATAATAACGGTATGGGTAACCGAAAATAATAGGTGGCCAAATATAAATAATTTTGTAAAATCGGGATGGGCCTGACATAATCAGCAGACCCTAATTAAATTTATAGAAAATTAAAATAACAATTGCCGTACTATACAAATAAAATGTGCTTGATTCAATATGGCTCTATTAGCCAGGAGTATCAAAAATACGTTCAGGGGAATTTAACTCTTTAGAGTGATTGGGTATCAGACCAACGTAAACTTTGATCCCACAACCCGATTGTTACACGGATATGAACTCATTACTTACAACAATTACAGCCCGGATACATTAACGCAAATCCATTCCCAGGCTTTACCCAGCGGTTATGCCGCACTCTTAAAATAACATGTAGGATCGAAAATGAAAATCTTGTTTATTTCTTCTTTTACTGCAAAAGTCTATTGAGATAGAAACGATCGATTTATTTGAAATGTGACGCAGGAATTCTTTTAGCAAGCCAGCTATCTTTTACCGGAATGATCCAGTTTTCTAATAGTTCTTTTTTTGTGAGAATGGTATTATTGAAATATAAAGTGTCCGGCGTTATAATATCAGCTTCAATCGACGGATTCACTTTTGACAGTGGAATCAGGCGAATACTTCCTTTAACGATAAACGCCATCATTTGACGATTCAAAAGTTTGACATTATAATCTTGCTCAATTTTTTTTATAAAACGCAGCGATGAATCAGTGCTGCAACCGCCAACTTTTATCTTCGTTTCATCGGCCATCAAAATAATAAAGTGTCCGAAAAATAAATTAGCATAACTATTTACCCCGCTTCCGTGGCTGTTCCACTCTTTGCAAAAAGACTCTAATAATTCTTCAATTTGTAAAGCTTCAGAAATAGAAAAAGCGCGGTTACATTGATAAACCCATACTCTTGAATTCTTATCAAAATCCTCAGGGATCATATCCTGAAAATGAATATTCATAATTTAAAATTAAAAAAAGTTTAATAAATATATGTTGAAAATCGCATAAATCTTCGGTAAATGTAATGCTGAATTTACATGTTTTTTTGATAATGGATTGATTTTTAATTCAAATCTTTTACAATTTTCCTGCCAGAATTTTTAAAACTGGAGTTTTAAAGAGGATCCACAGCAGCTATTATCCTTGTAGGCCACAGTTTAAAAAGCCTGTAATTCTGTCTCAAGTCAACAAGATTTTAAATGATTAAGAGCCCTAAAAATATGCTTTCAGTTACTTTTGATTACTTTCAGTTATTGCCTGAAATCCTTTACACTATTGGGTTGTATTGAATTATTCGTTTTCTTTGTTTCTGAATATTTGTTATCGTTTTTGAAAAACATGTATCAAATCATGTATCAAATGCAAAAACATTTTCATCATGAAACAAAGAAATATTACAGTGACTATCGTCCCTGACGAACGCAGAATTAAAGATGATGTTACCTACCCTTTAAAATTACGAATCACCTTTCAAGGGAATAGAAAATATTATGCAACAGGTTACAACGCAAGTTTAAATGATTATATCCTTATGAACGAAAATAAGGCACGCGGTGAACTAAAGAAAACAAATCTGGCTTTACTGGAAATTAGAATTAATGCTCAAAAATGTTGTGACAGCCTGGAAAACTTTTCCTTTTTAAAATTTGAGGCACTATTCTTTCCAAAAAAAGTATCAATCACAAATTTAAAATCAGCCTTCGATTCGTATATTAACGAACTAAGGGAAAATGGGCAAATAGGAACTGCTGCTTCTTATTCTTGCGCTTCCGTTTCATTACATAAGTACAAAGCAGGATTAAAATTTGAACATCTTACACCTGAATTTCTCAGAAATTACGAACGTTGGTTTCTAGGAAAAGGAAGGTCAATAACCACAGTTGGTATTAACTTAAGATCTCTACGCGCTGTTATAAATGTTGCCATACAACAAGGGATGATGAACATTGCAGATTATCCTTTTGGTAAACGTAAATATATAATCCCCACGGGTCGAAATATAAAAAAGGCTCTTACACTTGAAGAAATTGCAAAAATCTATAATTATGTAACTGAACCCTGCAGTGTTAATGATATGTGCCGTGATTATTGGATATTCATTTATTTGTGCAATGGATTAAATGTTAAGGATCTTTGTTTACTAACCTATAAGAATATTGTAGGCGACTTTATTATATTCAATCGCGCTAAAACTAACAGGGCAAGACGTGCAAATCCTGAACCCATTCGAATCGCTCTCAAGGAAGATTCAAAGCGCATAATCTCGAAATAGGGGCAACATCAATTTTCACCCGACACCTATATTTTCCCCTATTTAAAGATTGGAATGACACCACAAAAACAAAGGGATAAAATCGATCTGCTTATACATTTGATAAATGAACACATGAAGCAAATTGCTGTAGAACTTGGGATCCAAAAACCGATAACTACATATTATGCCCGGCATAGTTTCGCTACAATTTTAAAAAATAGTGGAGTGTCAACAGAATTTATAAGCGAAGCTTTGGGCCATACATCTTTAGAAACTACAAAGAATTATTTAGCAGGATTTGAGCAAGAGGCGATAAGAAAGACAACAGATGTATTAACTTCATTCAAAAATAATTTGAAGATTGCATAAATAATACCCATTGCCAGTAAACCGTTCAAATACCGATAAGAACACATGATTAATAAGTACTTCTAATCCTTAAGATGTCGCCAATCCAACATCCTTGCGATACGGTTATTAGATAAACCTGCAACTCAAATAGAAAAAAGATATCTTAGGTACAAGGTGTTGCTTCTTAACCTGCTTAACAGAAAAAGAGGAGCATATCTTGGCTTCTTATTGTGAATTTACTATTATTATATCCAGGGTACGGAACCAATCAACTTATAATTTTACCCGCAATGCTACATTAAAAACCCTTCCATCCAACGGTGCATAAATTTGTCTGAAAGTAGGATTGCTTATTGGAGGAATTACAATATTTTCAAACCGTGTTTGTCTTACATCAAATATATTTTCACAATTAGCGATTAAGTCAAAATGCTCAAAATGCTTTTGGGCAATCAACCCGCACGTGAAATAACTTCTCGTCTTTGTATCATAATCACGATACATGGAGGAGAGATAATATCCCTCAAAAGCAACAGAAAAATTATCTTCCTTTTCATAAATAATGTCAATATTTAT
>DATCFI010000038.1:0-6552 GCA_036509585.1 Hanamia sp.
TAGCTTAAATAAGTCTGCCGCTTGTTGATGCGTTCCCTTTTTAGATTTTAAATACGAAATAACTAAAAGCCGTTTCGTCTCCTGACTATCTTTTGAACCTCTCTTTTTTTGCATAAGCAAATATACAAAATAAAATCTAAATATATCACTAAATTATGCTCCCATTAATAAATGTTCATTTACTGTTCTGATAAAAATATTCACTCACTCGTTCCTGCCAAACGACAAAATCAGGAACCAGATGTCTTGTACTTTATGTTTTTCTGGCACTGTTATTTCCATAAGAAATAACTATTGATAAGTAGTCCCCCTTTAATTACTAAACACATTCCTTAAATTTAAAACGAAAACAATATGGCTCTTTTAAAAAGAATGCTTTTCCTTTTTTTCCCAGTTACTATCCTTCTGAGCAGTTGTGCGGCAATTGGTTCTATTTTCAAAGCCGGGGTTTGGGTGGGCATTATCGCAATCGTAATTGTCGTTGCAATCATTTTGTGGATTGTAAGCAAATTGAATAAAAAATAGGTTAAAAAAACACTGATTCAAATTTGTTATCTCACTAACGGGTGTATATTTATTTTTTTTTCAAAAAAGCCTAATTCCCAAAGAATAGATGTTCAAAAACATTTTAGATAAAATGGCCAACAGAACACGGGTTGGATTTTTTGCTGCGCTGTTTCTTTTATTTCTCTCCTACATTCTAACGCTTATATCTACACGCGAAGTAGAGGTGCAGGATTTTTGGATTAACCATACCAATGAAGTAATTCATAATCTCGATAATATACAGGGATTAATAACAGAGGCTGAATCGTCGTTTAGAGGTTATTTGCTTACCAATGATAATAATTTATTAAAGACTTACGACAAAAGCTTGAAGAAAACGGATAGCACTTTTGAAAAGCTGAGGTTGTTAATGATAGACAACAAGGAACAACAAAATAACATGGACACATTACATTTCCTGATAGATCAGAAATTTCTATCGATCGAAAATGCAATTTCCGAATACGCGCAAACGCATAAAACCTTACCCAAAACCCTCAATGAAAATCAATTAACAATTTCAAAAACAAATGCCATTGCAGGCGAATTAAACACAATGAAAAATGCGGAAACAACTCTTTGGAACCAAAGGGCCAAAAGTGTTTCCAAATATTCCGGTCTCATACAGGTTTTAAACATGATTTCTATCATCATTGCGGTGATACTTACTTTTTATTCGTTGATCGTTTATAATAAGGAAAACAAGGAAAAAAGAAAGGTTTCTATAAAAGCAGATCAATACAAGGCTCAATTACAGAGCCGGATAAAACAGCTTGCGGACTTAAATACTGAATTAATCGAATTGCGAAACCTGGAAAAATATGCGGTAACCGGACGTGTAGCGCGCGTGATAGCACATGAGGTAAGAAATCCACTGACTAATATTAACCTGGCAACCGAACAATTAAAATCTGAAATTGGAGAGACTGAAAATACAGAGATGTTGTTCTCAATGATCAAACGAAATTCAGAAAGGATCAATCAATTAGTGAGTGATTTATTGGACACAACACGGGTATCAGAACTCAAATTCTCAAAGGCGTCTATCAATGATATTATAGATGAAAGCCTTAGTCTGGCATTAGATAGAATAGAACTAAATCGAGTGCAGGTGATAAAACATTATGATCCGGAAATTTGCCCCATCTCCGTTGATATTGAAAAAATAAAAATTGCTTTTTTGAATATAATTGTAAATGGAATAGAGGCTACGGGAGAAAGCGGTATCTTAGAAATCTCAACAAACAAAAAAGACGACAAATGCGTCGTGAAATTTAATGATAATGGAATAGGCATGTCCAAATCAGATATGGACAGATTGTTTGAGCCCTATTTTACCACCAAAGAAAAAGGTAATGGATTAGGGCTTGCCAATACACAAAATATTATTCTAGGCCATAAAGGAAGCATTTCTGCGGAAAGCGAACTGGGAAAAGGGACGGTGTTTACTGTCTCGTTTGTCATTCCGCGTGATAATGACGCTTAAAAGTCGGATTTTATCATCTTTATTTTAACGTACTCTCCATCATAATCACTTTAATAAATATTCTACCAGTAAAACAATAAATAAAAGGATTTCTTATTTTTTGTCGAAAATAGGAAAACAGTGAAATAAAAATATTTCCGTCATTAAAACGGAACAGAAGTAGTGTGCTTTATTTCCCCCATTACGAAAATACTTTTTACACTCCCGATACTCTTTAGCGTGCCCAACACACCCAATACAAATTTTTGATAAGCCGGCATATCTTTTACCAATATTTTTAACAAAAAATCGTAGTCGCCGGCGATGTTGTAACACTCTACGACTTCGGGTATAGATTGGATTTCCTGTACCAGTTTTTTGCCATTTTCATTGGTATGCTGCTTTAGCGAAACGTTACAGAAAACAGTTAAACCCTTCTCCATTTTTTCTTTATCAAGAAGAGCAACATATTTTTTGATGTAACCATCTTTTTCCAAACGCTTGATTCGCTCATGCACCGGCGTAGTGGTGAGATGAAGTTTTAGTGAAATTTCGCGATTTGTAATGTGTGCATTTTCCTGTAACATTCTAAGTATGTCTTTATCAATTGAATCTATCATTTTTTTAAAGAGTTTATTTTGCTGCCAAAGATAAAACGCAATCGCTCAAATAGCATTATTTTCTAAAAGATAATCGTATATAGAATTAAATTCTAAATAATGTATTAAATAGAAGGATATTAGTCTTTAATATAGCTTTGCCTGTAAATCTTTTTAAAATCTTTTTTATGCTCACTCACAACTTAGGATATCCAAGAATAGGCAATCATCGCGAATTGAAAAAAGCCAATGAACAATATTGGGTCGGCAAAATTTCTGCTACGGAACTGGAACAGACCGCAAAAAATATTCGCCAACAGAACTGGCAATTACAGAAGGATGCTGGCATTGATATTATTCCATGCAACGATTTTTCTTTTTACGATCATGTGTTGGATACCAGCCTGATGGTAGGCGCCGTTCCCGAAAGGTTTCATTCATTAATGGATCAAAAACAATTGCCCGACATTGATTTGCTTTTCGCAATGGCGCGAGGTTATCAAAAAGGAGATTATGATATTACTGCAATGGAGATGACCAAATGGTTTGATACCAATTATCATTTTATTGTTCCGGAATTTAAGGCCAGCCAGAAATTTTGTTTCTTCTCCAAAAAAATAATTCATGAATTCCAGGAAGCTAAGAGAGAAGGCTTCAATGCAAAGCCTGTTTTGCTGGGACCTGTATCCTATTTGTTATTAGGAAAAGAAAAAGAAGAAGGCTTTCACCGTTTGGAATTGATTAACGATTTGCTTCCGACTTATTTGGAGGTTTTGAAAGAATTAGATGATGCCAATGCACATTACGTTCAATTTGATGAACCGTGTTTATCATTGAACCTTACAGATGCGGAAAGAAGAGTTTTTGTAAAAGTGTATAATGATATTAAAAAAGCTTTTCCCAATTTGCATATTATTTTGACCACTTATTTTGAATGCTATGGAGATAATTTGCAAACAGTTTTAAATCTCCCAATTCAAACTTTACATCTTGATTTAGTTCGTTGTCCCAATCAGCTTGATGATATTTTAGAAACAGATATCCGGCAATCAAAAATCAATCTTTCCCTGGGTGTGGTAGAAGGAAGAAATATCTGGAAGAATGATTTTACTAATTCGCTCCAGTTAATTAATAAAGTAAAAAAAGCAATAGGAGAAGATAGAATCATGATAGCGCCATCGTGCTCATTATTACATGTGCCTTGTGATTTAGATTCAGAAACTGATGAAAAGAACCTTCCTGCAGAAGTTAAAAACTGGATGGCTTTTGCCAAACAAAAAATTGATGAAGTAGTAGTGTTGGCAGCACTTTCAGTGGAAAATCTATCAGCAGATAATTTGAAGAAATTAGCAGATAATAAAAAAGCCATTGAGAGTAAGCAAAAATCTTCACTTGTTCACAAACAAAAAATAAAAGATAGGATAAAATCGGTTTCTGAAAAAGATACTAAAAGGAATAGTGGTTTTAACCGGAGAAAATTTATTCAGCAAAAAGAATTAAACCTTCCGTTTTTTCCAACCACAACAATCGGCTCATTCCCGCAAACAAAAGAAGTGAGAAGTTGGCGCGCGAATTTGAAAAAAGGAGAGATAACCAATGAAGAATATGATGCCTTGATAAAAAAAGAAATTGAAGAATCCATTCGTTGGCAGGAAGATTTAGGTATTGATGTATTGGTGCATGGCGAATTTGAGCGCAATGATATGGTGGAATATTTTGGTGAACAATTAGATGGATTTGTATTCACCAAAAACGGGTGGGTGCAGAGTTATGGCAGCCGTTGTGTAAAGCCTCCCATCATTGTGGGCGATGTAGAAAGAAAAAATCCAATGACAGTTTATTATACACGGTATGCGCAATCCCTTACCAAAAAATTAGTGAAAGGAATGCTGACCGGACCAGTTACCATTTTGCAATGGAGTTTTGTCCGTAATGATCAACCACTTTCTGAAACTTGCATGCAGATTGCGTTTGCGATACGCGATGAAGTAGTTGATTTGGAAAGGGCGAATATTAAAATAATACAAATTGATGAGCCGGCTATTCGTGAAGGATTGCCGCTGCGTAAAGAAAACTGGCGTGAATATTTGGATTGGGCAGTGAAAGCATTTAGAATTTCTTCATCAGGTGTAAAAGATGATACGCAAATTCACACGCACATGTGCTACTCCGAATTCAATGATATTATTGAAGATATCGCCGCCATGGATGCTGATGCCATCACCATTGAAACCTCCCGTTCGCAAATGGAATTACTGGATGTTTTCGCGGCGTTCAAATATCCAAATGATATTGGGCCGGGAGTGTATGACATTCATTCACCACGTGTTCCCTCCAAAGAAGAAATGGTGGATTTGATTCACAAAGCAATGAAAGTAATTCCTGCGAAACAACTTTGGATTAATCCCGATTGCGGATTAAAAACCAGGGCATGGCCGGAAACAAAAGCAGCGTTGAAAGCGATGGTGGAGGCTGCGAAGGAATTGAGGGAGACTGTGAAAGCAACAATCGAAATTTAATTACCAGGTTTTAATAGAAACGGCTGCTGGAAAAGATTTCAGGAGCCGTTTTTGCATCTAACGGTGAAAGATTAAGTAAACTATTCTCTTCAAATTATATGGAAATAGGCCAACCTTGCAATAGCAATAATTTATCCAACTCATACTTAAAGTCTGCTCAGGAAATATTTCAAAAAAACTGAATTGTAATCATCCTACAACATTTTCCAAATCCTCAACTTCAAAGTTTATTGACCAATTTTTTAAGATTATCCTAATCTTCGGGATTAAGTGTGTCAAAATATTAATTAGGGTAAAAAATATACTGATGAACATTCTTATCATTGAAGACGACCAAAGCGTTTCTGGGCTTATTAAAAGAGGATTGGAAGAACAAGGCTATGAAGCTACTCTTGCGTATGATGGCGAACTGGGAAAGAAAATGGCTTTGCAAAATGACTACGACTTAATCATAACAGATATTGTTTTGCCAAAAATAAATGGCCTGGAATTGTGCAAAGAAGTGCGCGCAGCAAAGCCTTCAGTTCCAATAATTATGCTTACTGCATTAGGAACAACCGATGATAAGATTGAAGGGTTTGATGCCGGTGCCGATGATTATTTGGTAAAATCTTTTGACTTCAGGGAATTAAATGTGCGTATTCGTACATTGCTGAAAAGAAATGTTCAGTCTGCAAATACACAGGGGTTTATTTTAAAATATGGCGACCTGGAATTTAATAATCAAACGAAAATCGTAACAAGGTCGGGAATAGAAATTAACCTAACACCCAAAGAATTGAAATTGCTGGAATACCTGATGGGCAATGGTGATCGCGTTTTGTCGAGAGCGGAAATCGCAGAAAAAGTATGGGATACGCATTTTGATACGGACACCAATTTTATTGATGTATATATCAATTATTTGCGCAGAAAAATTGACAAGGATTTTCCTACTAAACTGATTCATACCAAACCTGGTTTGGGGTTTATTTTTAAAGAAGAAAAATGAGTAGCAGGAATAAATTGACTTTACTTTTTACTTTGATAATAGCCGCATTCCTGCTGGTGTTTGCATTTGTGATTTATTTTTCTTATTCCAAAAACAGAGAAGAGGAATATTTCAAATTGCTTCAACATACGGCCATCACCAAAGCAAATTTATTATTAGATGGAAAAGTAGCTCCATCCGTACTACAACTTATTTATCGCAACGCTGAAAATACTTTATTCCAGGAAGAAGTGGCCATTTATGATACCGGGTTTCACTTGCTGTATCATGATGCGGTGGATATAGATAGAGTATTATGGAAAGTAAAAGATTATGTAAAGCAACATCATAAAATAGTTTTAAACAGCTATGTTTAGGCTTCTACTTTACAGTATTACTTTACATAATAATTCGACTATTTTTTAAGATTCTTCAGCCATTCCAATAAAGTAT
>DATCFI010000039.1:0-17489 GCA_036509585.1 Hanamia sp.
ATATCAGGGCAATTTAAATCTACTGAAGGGGCAGATGCCTTCGCCGTTTTGAGATCAATTATCGACACGACCATTAAATCCGGACAAAATGTTTTGAATGCTTTATCACTTATAGCTAAATTGGAGACTGAATAGTTACAATTTATGTTCTATAGATATTAAACTATTAAAAAAAAGGATTATTCATTCTTAGTATGCTTACACCGGAATTGCAAAATGATATAGACGAAAAATGGAACGCTTGCTGGCCAATAAGCGAGTTGAAGCCTATAGTTATTCTTGATCTGCTCAGCTATCTTTTTTTTGTAAAAAAAATAAGTAGCGAACAGGGAACAACCCCTAGCAGCCAGGAGGCAATAAAAAACTCAAAAAACCTGCCAGCGTTTATCTTCACAGGCACCAAAGGAAAGAAAGAAGAAATTAAAGGTGACTATTTTAATGATCCGGATGATAGCAATATTCGGGCGCTTTTTTTAGCAGGCAACGGATGTGCAGCGTTAGGCAGCGCCTATTCGCTGCATCCGGTTTACGGAAATTATATTAAGGGTATTTTGCTGATGCAGCCTACTCCCAAATTACTGGATACTTCTCTCGGAATTATAAAAATTATAAAAGATGCCGATAATGGCACGAAAGAAAAAATATTCAGCTACCTTCTTAACAAGGCGAAGTATATTGATACTAACGGTCATGCTTACCTTCCCGTGTATCTTGCTGATCTGATGGTGGCTATTGCCAGGCCTGAAAAGAACGATGTTATCTTGAATCCGACAACAGGAAGTGGAAATCTCCTTGTGAGTTGCGCGACCTATTTGGCCAAAAATAGTGGGGAAGAATTGAAGCCTAACTTTGATTCATATAAGCTGAAGGGGTTTGAATCAGATGGAACCAGCCTCCGCATTGGTGGGATGAATCTATTTCTCAATGGGATTTCATCGCCCGAAATAAAAGTGCTGGATATTTTTGCATCCCTTAATACTATCGCCGATGAAGATGTCACCGTTCTCCTCGCCAATATGGTTTTTCTTTCCGGTAAAAACGATCTTAATTCGCACGCCACTTCATTAAAAGACGCGTTAAAAAAAGATATTCATTATCTCAATTTCATTCTAAAGAATTTTAAAGATGGCGCTCGTTGTGCTGTAATCGTTCCTGGTCGTATTTTATTTAATACCGGGGATGAATTTATGGATATTCGTAAGGAGATAACAGACAACCTTACATTCAATGCTTTAATTTCAATTAACGATAATGGCAACCCGGCATTTGACGGTGCGGCCATCCTGGTTTTTTCGAAAGAGCCCTCAGTCTTTACTGATAAAGTTTGGTTTTACAAATTAGAGTTTGATGGCGTGGCGAGCAATAACGATAAAAATATCTTATGGCAAACTGAGGATGTTGTAACACATTTTATTAATAATGGAAATAATGAAAAGCAGGGACGCGGCTTTTATGTTGATGCGGATGATATCAGAGCTAAGAATTATAATTTTAGATACAGTGAACATGTTTCCGTTGAAAAAGAACAAATACCAGGTGACAACAACATTAAGCCGGATAATGCCCGGACGAAAAAAATACGCCGCAATAAAAAAATAATTTTTATTGCCGGATTAATCGTTTTATTGGTCGGCCTCGGTTACCTTTTTTATTTTAATTTTTTCTCCGGAAAGAAAACGATCAATAAAAATAAAAAATCAGTCGCAACCACTGTTGATTCCGCTGTAGTTAACACAGTTAAGGCATCGTCACTGGGTTCAATTGACAGTATGGCAAGTTCAAAAAAAAGCAATCTATCAAAGGATAGCGCCGATAATAAAGGGAAAAGTTATACGGTAATCTCAAAAGCCTACTTTTATAGCCAGCCGGATATCAATACCAGGCGTGATCTTTATCTTAACGTATCCAATCATAGAACGCTAACGTCGATAGAAGAAAAGAATGGATTTGTGTATGTGGTTTACAGCAATTCAGCTGGAAAAACAACGAGTGGATGGCTGAATAAAAATAACCTGGAAGTCGCAGAAAAATAATCAGTTTGTTTGGTGATTACACACTTTTACATTGCTCTTCGCTACAGTAGACGAACAAATAATATGAATTTCTATTTCTGGATTTTCTTTTCATTCAATAAAAAGAAAATATGCTTGCTATGAAAAAAATACATAACCGATTTCTGTTTTCTATTCCTTACAAACGATTTGTTTTTGCGTCTAGACAGTTATCCAAACACTGATTTGAGTTTTCAAACCCGACGAAACAGGGGGCTTGTTCTTTTTTGTTTCTGATCCGGGAAGTCAAAAATTATTTTGCGGTTAACAGGTAAATATCCCAAGATTCAACAGTTGGTTTATCGTAAAAAATAAAAAAAACCGGTTCCATAGAAACAAGGTAAGAGCATAAAATTAAGCTGAATAGAAATTGAAGAAATTTGTTTGTTTGCTGTGGAAGAGTGACGAGCCAAACGCTCAATACTCAATCTTCCCTTTCTTGCAGCCCCATTCCAAAAAGATTTTCTTTGCCTCCGTGCTGTCAAGATGAATAGCTTGAATCTTCCTGTGTTTCAAGTCTTTGCTTATTTCGTCGTAGATCATAGAATCATCAAACCCAATATCGGCGGCATCTTCACGCGTATTTGCATAATAAACAATTTTTGGTCGTGCCCAATAAATAGCGCCAAGGCACATCGGGCATGGTTCGCAGGAAGTATATATTTCGCAATCCTCAAGATTGAAAGTTCCTAAATGTTTACACGCATCACGGATGGCAATAATTTCCGCATGTGCCGTAGGGTCGTTTGTGCTCGTTACCTGGTTGTGCCCTCGTCCAATAATTTGATTGTCTTTAACGATAACGCATCCGAAAGGACCGCCCTCATGATGTTTTATTCCCTTTTCAGAAAGTAAAACAGCTTCGTGCATAAATTTTTCTTCTCTTGTCATGGCAGATTTTATTTACTTAATGAGGATGGGCAGAAGAACCTTTTAGCTGACCTTTAAAAACTTAAAACAAAAATCGTTCTTTTATTTGTTTACTGCTTTGTAAAGCCAGCAATCGGCTAGTTCTTCTTTAAGATATATTTGTCCGCTAGTGGTCCGGTCACTTCTTTTCCATCGTCTCCTAACATCACTATATGGCCTTCATTCACCCGGAAAGACGGGCTGTTTTTTGAAATTAGCGTAATTGTATTGCCCTCTTTATTCCAGTTGAATTTTCCTTTTTCTTTAAGAGAACTATCTTTTTTTCCCAGGTATAACAATGTTTGTTCGTAAGTCTGGTTATCATTTAGTACAAGAGTTACTTCTATTCCCATGCAATCGGCGCAGGGCAATCTTCCAGCCTATGTGCCCGCCCAGTCAAGAGCTTTTTCTGATGTATGCTGATCCGGGGCCTCGGGCTTTGAATCTTCTTTTGTTTTGGTCGTGATGTGTTTGTTGTTACACGACGCCACTATTAATAATATCCCAATCGTTATCGATGATTTTATCATTTTCATTTTGGAGGTTTTTTTCGATCATTCAAACATAGTAACATTTATAGTCTTCGCCTATTTTGAGAGTAACCAATTTCACTTGTTTTAAAATTTTAATATAATTTTAAATCAAATTATTGTTCTCATCCAGGTTGACGAAAATGCATGACACAATTGTCTCGTATCAAGAGAGGATATACAAAATTTATTAAGACTTAATCAGCTAATTGTTTTGTGAATACTTTTGGTCTTTTTGACAGATATTTGACAATTCTCTGACAATAATTTCACAAGCATGTTACAAAAAAAGCTCTTATTAGTTAGTTGCGTTATTATGCTGGCTGCTTTTACACAGCGCACACGCAATGTAAATTTATCCAACGAGCCCCGCCGAATCGAAATTCTGTTTCTGGGCCACACGAGCAAACACCATAATTCTGAACAGCTCGCAGATATATTAACCAAAGAATATTTTAAAGATGGTATCAACATCACCTATACCACAGATCCTGATGATCTCAACGAAAAGACACTGGCACAATACGACGGACTATTGTTGTATGCCAATTATGACTCTATCACTTCTTCTCAGGAAAAAGCGTTGCTTGATTTTGTGAAAAACGGCAAAGGTTTTATACCACTGCATTGTGCCTCTTATTGCTTTCGTAATTCGCCCGAAGTGGTTGAAATGATTGGCGGCCAGTTTAAAAGCCATGGCTTCGAAACTTTTACTTCGACGATTATAGAGCCTGATAATCCGGTAATGAAAGGCGTTCACAACTTTACCACCAAAGATGAAAGTTATGTGCACGATAAGATCAGTAAAAATATAGAAGTGCTGATGGAAAGAGTAAAAGGCGATCACCATGAACCCTATACCTGGATAAGGCCCTACGGGAAGGGGCGTGTTTTTTACACGGCGTATGGTCATGACGATAGTACTTTTAATAAACCTGATTTTTTAAAGTTGGTAGAGAATGGGATTTTTTATGCAATAGACGATGCGACAAAAGCAAACCTCGATGCGTTTAAAATAGCTGCCCCAACATACTTTGATGGTCCGGTTCCCAATTATGAGAAGAGAGACCCAGCACCAAAAGTGCAGCAATCACTTAGTCCGGAACAGTCTATGTCGCTAATGCAAGTGCCTGTTGGTTTTGAATTACAGTTGTTTGCCTCAGAACCTGATATCATTAATCCCATTTATATGAACTGGGATGAGCGAGGAAGGCTTTGGGTTATCGAAACAGTTGATTACCCTAATGAAATAAAAACAGATGACCGCGGCGATGATCGCATTAAAATACTGGAAGATACCAATGGCGATGGCAAAGCAGATAAGGTAACTGTTTTTGCAGACAAACTAAATATACCCACGAGTTTTGTTTTTGTAAATGGCGGCATCATCGTAAGCCAGTCTCCGTCATTTTTATTTTTAAAAGATGCCGATGGAGATGACAAAGCAGATGTACGCGAAACAGTTATAACAGGGTGGGGGAAAAGCGATACGCACGCCCAGGCATCTAACTTACGATATGGACTTGATAATCATATCTGGGGCGTGGTAGGCTATTCAGGTTTCGATGGTAAGGTTGGTAAAGATTCATTCCACTTTGGAAGCGGGGTTTACCGGTTTACGCCTGACGGCAAAAAACTTGAATTTCTTTCCACGACCAGCAATAACACATGGGGTTTAGGTTTTTCGGAAGAGTTTGATGCATTTATTTCCACAGCTAATAACACGCATAGCGGATTTTTGGGTATGCCCAAAAGATATTTTGCTAAAGCCAACATCAACGAAACAGGAGTAGAGAAAATTGATTCTCATTACGGCATACACGTAGCTACCAAAAATCTGCGCCAGGTAGATGTACAGGGCGGATTTACTGCGGCTGCAGGCCATAGTTTATATACAGCGCGGACGTATCCCAAAGAATATTGGAACAAGGTAGCTTTTGTAACTGAACCTACCGGCCGGTTGATACATCGCGTGTTGTTAGAACAACAAGGTTCAGGGTTCAGGGAGTATGGTGATGGATGGAATATGTTGGCGAGTGCTGATGAATGGGCTGCTCCGATACAGGCTGAAGTAGGCCCTGATGGCTCGTTGTGGGTGGCTGATTGGTACGACTTCATTATCCAGCATAACCCAACACCCACCAAAAAATCTTCCGGAGTGGATGCGGTAAATGGTAAAGGCAATGCATACGTTAATCTATTAAGAGATCATGAACGCGGCCGCATTTACCGAATTGCTTATAAGGGCAATGATCAAAAAAATACACTACAATTAAGCAAAAATGATGTCGCAAGTTTGATAAATGCCTTGTCAAATAAAAACATGTTTTGGAGAACTACTGCGCAACGTTTACTGGTTGAAAATGGAGATAAATCAGTGTTGCCCTTTTTGTACAAATTGGTACAAAACGAGCAATTAGATGAAACAGGAATCAACGCGCCTGCGATACATGCTTTGTGGACTATGGACGGATTGCATGCTTTTGATGGCACCAATAACGAAGCTATTGACGTCGCCATAAAAGCGATGAATCATCCTGCCGCCGGCGTAAGAAGAGCTGCCATAGAAGTGTTGCCAAAAACACCGGCTACTTTCATTGCTATGAAGAACGCAAATGTATTTGAAGACAAAGATTTCAGGGTTCGTTTGGCCGCAGTATTGGCCACTACTGACATGAAGCCGTCTTCCGAAATTGGCACCACCCTGTTGAACATGGCAGAAAAAGAAGAGAATGTAAATGATACCTGGTTGAAATATGCATTGACGATAGCCGCGAAAATTAACCAGCAAACTTTTGATGCAGCATTCAAAAAGAAAGGCCTTAATAAAAACCCTTCATTGATGGAAGCCTCTCTGCCTCAGCGATTGGCCTTTGGCAGCAGGTTAAGTGAAATGCCGCTAAGAAGAACTTATAATATGGCTAACAAAGATGCTCTTTCACCAGAGGTTAAAAACAAAGAAATACTTGTGTCAGGGGAACTTACCCGAAACGCAAATGCCGGATCTCCTTTGCAGGGAATGGTAATGGCGCAGGGTAATATGGTGGATGGTTATGGTTTGTTTATGCTCGATAATACATTGCATTTCCAGGTGAATCAAAATGCGAAGGCTTATGAAATTGTTACGTCCGGGGAACTACCTGCAACATTCTCCTTTAAAGCTGGGATAGAAAAAAACGGAACGATGCGTTTGTTCATTGATAATAAAGAGGTGGACACCGCAAAGGCTAAGGGGTTATTTACAAAAGAACTGCAAGTACCTTTGCGTGTGGGAATGGAGACAGGAAAAGGGAATGATAGAATTGCGGAGTATCCTGATTCCACTTTCTTCCTTAGAGGGAACCTTGAAGTTAGATTAGAAACGCTGGACGGCATTTCAATTGCGCCAAAATCAGTGGCTAAAATTGATAAAGTAATTACATTAAACGCTGTAAAAAATGTGATGAAATATGATAAGAAATTGATTACTGCAAAGGCAGGAACGACTATTCAGATCGTATTAAAAAATCCAGATTTCATGCAGCACAACCTGGTGATCATTAAACCGGGATCGAAAGAGAAAGTGGGCGCTGCTGCTGATAAGCAGGCACAGGCCGGAGATGCGACCAAAGTTAATTATGTTCCGCGGACGCCTGATGTGTTGGCATCTACGCCGCTCATTGATCCCAATGGTAGATACACGCTGACTTTTAAAGTACCAGACACGCCGGGAGATTATCCTTACGTGTGTACGTTCCCGGGGCACTGGCGTATGATGAGCGGAATTTTAAGAGTGACCAGGTAAAAGTTCAATACCGAAGGGTATAATTTTTATAACAAAAGCGTAGTACTTTGAGCTGACTACAGTTTTCTTTTTAAAACATAAAAAAATGTCTTTAAACATTACCTATGGAGTAAGTACATGGCTATGGTCGTCTCCTTTTAGCACAGCATCCATAAAAGAATTGTTCCCAAAGATTGCCAAAATGGGTTTTGATGTGGTGGAAATTGCAGTGGAAGATCCATCGTTGATAAATACTAAAGCTGTAAAGGAAGCTTTAAGTCTATATAACCTGAAAGCAAACGTTTGCGGCGCTTTTGGCCCCACGCGGGATCTTACTCATGAAGATAAGTCCATCCACGAGAACTGTTTGTCCTACATTGAATCATGTCTTACGATTTGCGCGGAACTGGATTGTAGCTTTTTTGGTGGCCCAATGTATTCTGCTGTAGGTAAGGCAAGAATGGTATCGTCGGAGCAACGAAAAATAGAGTGGAACCTGGCGGTAAATAATTTAAGAAAGGTGTGTGATATGGCATCTTCCAGGGGATTGCAAATTGCATTAGAACCTTTAAATCGTTTTGAATCTGATATGATTAATACCGTGGATGATGTAATGCGTTTGATAAAAGATATCAATCATCCGGCAGCAAAAATAATGGTTGATGGATTTCACATGAACATTGACGAAAGGAATATTGAACAGGCAATTGTCACTGCCGGTGAACAATTAATTCATGTACAGGTTTCTGAAAATTACCGTGGTACTCCCGGAACCGGGCAAACGCGTTGGGATGATTATAAGAGAGGACTTGAGAAAATTAATTACGAAGGAACTGTAACGATTGAAAGTTTTACGCCCGATAACAAAGAGCTTGCCGGTGCAGTTTGTTTCTGGCATAAAATGGCGGAAAGCCAGGACAGCTTTGCTGAAGAGGGTTTACGGTTTCTAAAAGAATGGGCTTCGTGAAAAACATTATTGGACGCAAATGACAAAGGTGTGGCTCTTTTTTTGAAAAAACCCGGTGATTTATTATAAAAATGCGAAGCATTTTTCCTTCGTGCTCTTTGTGGTAAAAAAGCTTTTGCGAAGCAAAAGAAAAATCACTTGAACCACGAAGGATACCAAGATCAAAAAGACTTATTTATAACGCTTAATTCTTTATGCACATGAAAAAAAACAAAATAAATATCGCCATTGCAGGTCTTGGTTTTGGAGCAGAATTTATTCCGATTTACCAACGCCATCCTAACGCCAACATGTATGCGATTTGCCAGCGTAATGTTGAAAAATTAAACCAGGTAGGCGACGCGTTTGACATTGAAAAACGATATACCGATTTTGATGAACTATTAAAAGATAAAACTATAGATGCAGTCCATATCAATACGCCCATTCAAAATCATGCAGAACAATCTATAAAAGCCCTGAAAGCTGGAAAGCACGTGGCTTGCACGGTGCCGATGGCTACCAGCGTAGAAGATTGCCGCAAGATAGTAGAAGCGGTTAAAGAAACCGGCCTTACTTATATGATGATGGAAACGGTAGTGTATAGCCGTGAATTTTTGTTTGTAAAGGAGATGTATGAAAAAGGCGAATTAGGTAAGCTACAATTTCTAAGAGCATCTCATCAGCAGGAGATGGCCGGATGGCCCGGCTATTGGGAAGGCTTGCCGCCTATGCATTACGCCACGCATTGTGTAGGTCCCGTTGTTGCGTTGGCAAAAGCCGACGCGGAATACGTTTCCTGCTTAGGATCCGGAAGAATAGACGAACACCTTATCAGCAAATACAATTCCCCTTTTGCTATAGAAACCTGCCACATCAAATTTCATCAATCCGATTTAGCCGCGGAGGTCACCCGCTCTTTGTTCAACACAGCCCGGCAATACCGCGAAAGCTTTGATGTGTATGGCTCCAAAAAATCATTTGAATGGACCTTGATAGAAGGCGAAGATTCTATAATACACACAGGCGAAACGCCGGGGCATGTAAAAATTCCGGACTATGCACATCTTCTGCCGGAGGCCATTCAATCCTTTACTACCGCAGGAGTGTATGATGCAGACAGCCATCAGCATTTGTCATTCATCCAGGGCTCAGGCCATGGTGGATCGCACCCACATTTGGTTCATGAATTCTTGACTGCGTTGGTAGACGAACGGGATCCATTCCCCAATGCGCGCCAGGCTGCAAATATCACGTGCGTAGGTATCCTTGCTCATGAATCTGCCATGAAGTCTGGCAGACAAATGATGTTGCCGGAGTTTACATTGGCCCCAAATAGTTTATAAAAGAAAGATGTTGAAGCTCAGTAGGAAATACGCAAACTATTTCTCCGCCCAGTAATCCAGCACAGTTAGTTTTTCCGGCGCAGGTTTTAATTGGCTTACAAATTCTTTGTGTGCCGGATGAATGAGATATGCATCCCTGTCTGCCGCACTGGTGAAGGTAACAAGGAAGCAATAAGTTAATCCACCATTTAAACCTTCAGGACTATTATTGGTGCCCCACTCAAAAGATTTGATCAATGAAATCCTGGAAGGCAGTTCCTTAAACGCCGCTACTATTTTATTAATTTGGTTGGTATCTGTTCCATCTTTCCATCCAAACATTACGACGTGTCTTAATAAAGGTTGTTGTGGGTTTTGCTGGGCATTTGACATGGTGTGAATTGTTAGTGTAATAAGAGTTAAGAGTATTAATTTTTTCATCGCTATCTGTTTTTGATAAAAATAAGATTTAATATACTTTGCACACGATAAATCTGTGTAATAAATTTTTACTGTGATTACACCGGGATAGGTAACAATTAAATTCCCTTCAGCCCTCTCTAAATCCCACCCAATCATCACATTCACACCCTGGCATTAGAGATACTCTTTATCATTCAGATGCATTGGTTGTTTGGATGTTTGTGCGAACAATTGTTTGCTGATAAAAAGAAGAGAGCAGAATACAATTTTTCATTATTTGTTGCTTTGCTGTTGAGAAAGGTTGAAGGAAGTGTAAAATAATTATTTTTTGCGGAAGACGAAGGGGTTTGCTTTTAATTTTTTTTTGAACACACCTTGTCGACTGGACTAGAGTACTAAAGGGCGGTGATAAATCATCTCCCGAAAACTATTAGATAAGAATAAAATTAAAAAGTGATAAAATTAAAATTGAATTGGCGATATATCAATAGAAAAAGTATAATTGCTAAATGATTGGTTATAAATTTATTTTTTTTGATATATTGCATCATATAGCATCAATACTAAATGCTAGGCACAATTATATAGACATTCTAAAATAGCAATATGGCAACAAGACTTGACAGATTTAAAGTTTATAACTTTCGCTCTATTGAAGAAAGCGACTGGATTGAAGTTTCTGACAACTCATGTTTAGTGGGTACGAACGAAGCAGGTAAAACTAATCTCCTATTAGCATTATGGAAACTTAAACCTGCTAATGCGGAACCAATTGTACCTTTGGATGACTTCCCGCGACATCTTTACAGTAATTACAAAGCTGACAAACATAGTCAGGACGTATTTATCGCTGCGGATTTTATACTGGATGAAAAGTTGCAAACTGAAATATCCACCGGCTTAAATTGTGACGTTGAACAAATTAGAAGAGTTCTTGTAAGAAGAATGTACGACGGCAACTATTATATTACTTTTCCGTATTCCAAAATCGACTCCTATTCTGTCGACAGGCTGAAAGAAATTATTCTTGACTTTGAGAAAAAATTATACCCAAATGAAGTTTTCTCGAAAGAGCCAGTAGAATTACAAAATAGCATAAAGGCTTTTATTTCTTCAACAAAAGATGAAATACCAGAAAATTATTTTTCCAAAAAGGAAACCGAGGATATAATAACTTCAATCCAAACATTTATTGAATCAAATTTTGGAAAGAAGAAAAACCTTCCTGAATTTTTCAGCCAAAACTTAACTGAACAAATCAAGAAATTCATAGAAGCATTTGACGGGAAGCCAATCGAAACCACACCAGAAGTCAGAAAAAAAGTGTTGGCAAGAATACCTTCGTTTGTATACTACTCGGATTATGGAAATCTGGACAGCGAAATTTTTCTTCCAAGAGTAATTGAAGATTTTAAGAGAACAGACTTGGGTGAATCCGCAAGAGCTAAAGTTAGGACTTTGAAGGTTTTATTTAAGTTCGTAAATCTTTCACCAGAAGAAATTTATGAACTTGGAAACGATAGACGTATTGTTGTTAAGACACTTGACTATAACCAAAGAGTTGTAAGTACAAAAGAAGAAGACCTAACTGAAGAAGAAATTAAAACATGGGCAGACAAAAAAAGAGAAAGAGGCATTTTACTTCGTTCTGCTGCATCACAATTAACCCAGAGCTTTAAGAAATGGTGGTTACAAGGAGATTATATTTTTGAATTCGAAGCCGATGGAAATCATTTCAGAATTAATGTTTCAGACAAATTGCGACCGGAGGCTATTGAACTTGAAGGAAGAAGCCGAGGGTTACAATGGTTTTTTAGTTTTTTCCTAGTCTTTCTTGTGGAAACTAAAGAAGAACATTCTAATACAATCCTCTTATTGGATGAACCGGGTTTGTCACTGCATCCTATGGCTCAATACGATTTGGCAAAGTTTTTTAGAAAACTTTCAGAGGATAATCAATTGATTTACACATCACACTCTCCATTCTTGGTAGACATGGAAAATTTAGCGAACGTCAAAGCTGTTTATGTAGACTCAGAAACAGGCAGAACAAAAGTTTCTGCCAATCTTCGATACAATGAAGTTGACGCCGCAAAATCAATATATCCAGTTCACGCCGCATTAGGTTTAACTGTTTCAGACACTTTATTACTTGGTTGTTTGCTGTATTGGTAGAAGGTCCGAGTGACCAAATTTATCTGAGTCTTATTAAACGATATTTAATCGGAAAAGGTGAGTTGAAAAATTCAAAAGAAATTGTATTCATACCAACAGGAGGAGTACGAGGAATGGCTCCTGTGACAAAGCTAGTTTCTTCAAGAGATGACTCATTGCCATTTGTATTATTAGATTCGGATAGAGTTGGAAGAGATTATTTAAAACAATTGGCAAATGGAAGATACAAAGAAGAAAAAGCCAAACTTCTTGAAGTAGCTCAATTTTTAACTGATGGTGAATTTGAAATTGAAGATTTAATTCCACCAAAAAGCATTTTACAAATCATTGATAGAATGTACAGGAGTGACCAATACTTTGAAGATTACTATCAAAAGAATGTTCCAATTGTAAACCAGATTGAGGCTTGGGCAAATAAAAATTCCATAACTCTCAATGACGGCTGGAAAGTCGAAGTTGCAAAAGTTGCACAAAACAAATTTGAGAAAATAATGGAAAGTGTGCCTGACAATTTAAAACAAGCTTGGGTTAACCTTTTTACAAAAATTGTAGAGGGCGACAAAAAATAACTGTGCCTAATAACTAAGGTTTCGTTTTCAGCATCTGTCGGTGTTCCTCATAAAGTGGATGCCGCCGTTTGGTCTCCTGACCAACGGCATTCAGCAAAAACTTTTTCTTCTTCAATTTCATCAAAATAATAATCCTCCCAATTTATCGCTTTACTGTAATTTTTAATCTCAGGCAGAATCCCGTCGAACTATAAACAAAATGAAAATATTAGCAGAAACCGAAAGGCTGATTTTAAGAGACATACTTCCAACAGACGTTGAAGGGATGTATCAACTCGACGCTGCGCCGGAAGTGCATAAATATTTAGGAAATAAACCGGTAGCAAGCAGGGAACAAACTGTTGAGGTGATAAACTTTATCAGGCAACAATATATTGACAATGGAATTGGGCGATGGGCAATCATTAACAAAAAGAGTAATGAATTTTTAGGCTGGACGGGATTGAAATTGGTAACAGATGAAACCAACCGTCATAAGAATTATTACGACCTTGGTTACCGGCTGGTTAAAAAATATTGAGGAAAAGGAACGGCCACTGAATCTGCATTCGCTTCGTTAGAATACGCATTTGATAAATTGGACGCTAAAGAAGTTTATGCAATGGCAGACTGTGGAAATAATGGTTCAAACAATGTATTGAAAAAGGTGGGACTTGATTTTATTGAGACTTTTGATCCCGGTTGTCCGGAGAAATAGGGCCGTTCCAGGTCGGCGGAAATTTTTTTCTTCGAAACTTGAAGAACCACGGAGGAAAAACTCCCAACTAATTTGTAATATTGCTTTTGCGCTGCACTAAAAATCTTCAAATAATAACACTTAAACAAACACATGAAAAGATATTATTTTCTGGCATTGATGATCTTAACATCAGGATTGTCCTACGCTCAAAATAAACCGGCTTACCATATCAGTAATACATTTGATATTAAAAGTGGCGGCGGCTATGATTACATGACTGTTGATTCCGCTTCGGAAAAATTGTATGTGTCCCATGGGTCGCAGGTGAATATTTTAGACAAAATTAGCGGCGACTCGTTGGGGGTAATTAAAACCGAAAAGGATGTACATGGCATTGCACTCGTGCATGCTTTGGGCAAAGGGTATATTAGTAACGGATCGTGGAATAAAGTACTGGTATTTGATCTTGCCACAAATAAAATACTTAAATACGTACCAACCGGAAAATTTGCCGATGGCATTTTCTACGATGATTTTTCAAACAAAGTGATTTCGTGCAACGGCATGAGTAAAAATATGACAGTGATTGACCCAACCGCTGATACGGTAGTTGCCACTATACAACTAACCGGCTGGCCAGAAACAGCAGTAAGTGATGGTAAAGGAAACATCTATGTGAACAATTCCGAAAAAGGGGAGGTGGATGTAATAGATGCCACTACCTTTAAAATTACACATCAGTGGCCGAATAAACCAGGTACCGGTGCTTCTGGCCTTGCTATAGACAGGGAGGCTATGCGTTTGTTTGCAACTTGCGAAAACAAACTTATGATTGTAATGAACGCAACTAACGGCGACGTTATAGCAAGTTTCCCTACCGGAGAAGGGGCTGACGGCGCAGGCTTTGATAACGGCTTAAAAACTGCTTACTCCTCAAATGGCGAGGGCACATTGACAGTTATTAAAGAGTTGTCAGATGATAAATTTATTTTAATCGGAAATGTAGTAACCAAACCGGGCGCAAGAACGATCGCTGTTGACCAAAAGACACATAAGGTTTATCTGCCTTCAGCTCTTTTTAAACCTGCTTCTAAAGGTAGCTTTCGTCCGGAAATGATTCCGGGAACATTTAAAATATTGACTGTAGAAATGAATTAATAATCACCAGCTGTCCTTAGGATATTTGAATAATACAAGACTGCTAAACGTATGTTTTCGACTACGGACAAATTAAAAGATTTTATGGAATAGACTTTTTTGGGCGAATGCATCTGCCAATTTTATCAGGATGGAATAAATGGTTTTGGAAGGTTGAAGCATTATTCCGGAAATTGATTTTAGCTACATAATCCCATAGGTCGGGACCACACGGGGGCGGCCGCTTTTTTGAAAGGATATTTTCAATTTCATCAAAATAAAAATCCTCCCAATTTATTGCTTTACTGTATTCTTAATTTCAGCTTAGACGTGCGGAAAGTATTGGGGGCATTGAATTTTAGCTCATGCTTAAAATAGCAGATCTGGACGCTTGCACCAACAAAAGGAACCATTTCAATCTGCCTTCATTGGATCTGTAAAAAATAAGCGGGTTGCTTAAAAATGGAAGTTAATAAAATTCATGATCTTTAAAACATAATCTTCCGACTGGGCCGTGTTCCAGTTGCCATGGCCTGCGCCCGCATACATCGTTGCTTCATTATAAACACCATTATCATCAAGCGCTTTTTTTAATAATCCCATTTGAGTAGAAGGAATAAGCGGATCTGTATCGCCATAAAATGAAATAGTAGGCGGTGACGAAGACGTAACATGTTTCACCGGGCTAACTTCTGCATAAAGGCCAGGGTTTTGAGTATATAAAACATTGCCTACCAAACCTCCAAGAGCCGGCATGTAAGCCAGGTTATTATTGGTATAAGATGGATCGGTGAGGTCGGCAGGGCCAACGGTATTGCAGATGGCTTTTACCTGGTGTACGGCATCAAAAGCATAGCCATACAACATGGCCAAATGCCCACCGGCAGAAGCTCCGAAAAGAAAGTACTGGCTGGAAAGATCATACTTTTGTTGTTGAATCTCGCTCAGCGCGGCTTTGATATCATTTATTTGTTTTGGATATCCGGGGCTGGCAGCTGTTCCCAGTTGATAATTGATATTAATGATAGCGTCATTGGGATAGTTGGATTTTAAACTATTAAAGAGGTCCGCAAAATCTGTTTTATCTCCGGCGCTCCATCCACCTCCATGAATCAATACAAAAACTTTTGTGCTACTGCTCTTGCGGTTGGCAGGCAAATAAATATCCATGATCTGTTGACTGTTATTTCCGTAGGATATGTTTTGCAGCGAGTAAGAAACTGAAGAGTCATAAACTGAATTATTTTTATCCTGTGGATTTTCTTTATTACAAGATGCACTTAATAAAAGGATTGTAAATAAAATAAGGCTTATCCATTTTATTGTAAACGGCCTTTTCCCAATTCCTTCAACAGGGTTTTTCATACTGCAATTTACTTTTTTAGTTTTGGAAATAATGGGAAATGCGCAGGGTTGAAAATTTATCCTTTGTGTCTTCCTGAGCTTTCATATTCATCAAAATAAAAATCCTCCCAATTTATTGCTTTACTGTATTTGTAATTTCCCCACTTCGCGCGAGGTTGCAGTTTGCCAATCTAAATCAATCTACTTTAATATCTACTTTCCAATGCGCTGCAATTGCTTTTAATTCTGCTTTTGTAAGGTAGGTAACAGCACCGTGTTTTGGACTGGTAAAGTTGGTAGTTTTCATTTCACCTTCATTGAAATGTCCAATATTTTTAAAGTTAACAAAATCAGTTGTTTCACTAAAACCCATATTACTTGGCCGCAAACCATATACATCATACATGAGCACATACGAATTTGTGCCAAGTCTTTTAAACACATTCGGCGCTTCTGTACTTACTGTTTCAGGATCAATCCGATTGCCTACAGTTTTAAAATCTTCATTTATTTTTTTTGAAATAGCATGATGGACTGAGGCCTTGGATACGTAGAACATGTGGAAGGTATCAGCCACTTTGGTAATATCAGCGTCTATGCCTCCAATGTCAGTTATTTTTTTTGGTACGGTTTCCAGTTTGGTGAAATCATCATTGGCATAAGAATAATAAATGTTTGCGTAATCATTATGATATCTTATGGTAAAATAAACCATCATTTTTTTAGCAATAGGATCGTAAATAGTTTCTGGTGCCCAGGAACAATCAATATCGCCCAATTCCGGAAAAGCCAGATCTACCCGAAAGTCTGAATGTGACCAGTGTATTAAGTCATAAGATTTCATTAAAACGATTGCCCGGTTATTACCCCAGCCATATTTTTCTGCAGGTCTTTCCCATTGTGTATCTCTAAAGCCTGCCTGTTTCCCAAATATGTGCAGATCTGTCATAACAACATACAAAGCTCCATCGGGGCCACGTGTAATATGTGGGTCCCGAACTCCTTTTTGTTCAGCCAATTCAGAACCAATAAATATCGGCTTGCCATTATTTATATCCGTAAAAGTATATCCGTCGGCACTAATGGCCAGGTACGCTGACTGAGTCTGATCCTTAAAATATACCAGCAAATATCCAGAGAGATCTTTCACCTTGTATTTTTTTAAACCACGAGGCTTTTCAACTTTAGGAACCAGGATAACACCTGTTTCATTATTCGGTTTTTGTTCCTGCGCCAACCCGGCTATTGGAACTATAAAACACAGAATAATAAATAGGTAGCAAAATTTAGAAGATCTCATGGTGATTTTTTATTTGTTTAGTAATATTCGCGGATAAAAATAATCAAAATTTAGAGAAACTTGTCCCTGCTATCCCCAATTTGCAATTCAGGATAAGTGAGAAGTTATTTTTTTGGTTTAATCATCCCTGTTATAATCAAGAATATAAATTCCGGTTATTTGTTTGTTTACTTTGTCAAACGAGTCAGGTCTTTCATAGTTGCCAACTTCAATGATGAGAAAACGCTGCATCCGTGAACTTTTTAAATTTTTTTACTTTTCCCCGATAATTTATTTTTTTAACGCCTAAGTGATTAACAAAAAAGCACACTTCAATCAACGAACACTTTTCTATTTCA
>DATCFI010000040.1:0-36609 GCA_036509585.1 Hanamia sp.
GGCGTATCTGAATGAATTCTTTTATCGCTTTAACAGACGGGGATTTGATAAAACTATATTTCACAACCTTCTAGAAAGAATGGTTAAGAGTGACCCCATTTATCAAAAGGTATTCACGACTTAAACGATTTATTCTAAATAATTATTGAAAGAAAATTCCAGCCTCATCATCTGGAATTTTTTGTTTAAAAAGAATAAAACTGGACTTAGGCGATTTAAATTTGCTCCCGACCGGAACGATGAACGATTTCCTGAGGAAAAAGTGGAAGTCGGGAAAACAAATGAGCTCAGAACTGTATGAAAGGATCTGTACATTAAATAGCACGAAGTTTTTGGGCTTGTACCCGCACTTACTGAAAATCTGGCGGCCGGGTCTGAAGAAAACGAAAACCATGAAAAGTCAACCCAAAGACTTATTTATGAAAATATCATGATCATCGCACCTAAAATAAGAAGCGCTTCCATGGAGGATTTGTATATGTTGCAAATGTAAAACGCGACTATTATCCCTGCAAACGCTTGGGACTAAGCGAGCAAGCGGGGTTTACAGTTTTAATGGGGTTTCGCTGAAGAGGAATATAAAAAAGTGATAGAAGAGGCAACGAATAAATTCAGAAAAATTTTGAAAAGCTGGGTAGCTGTTTTAAAAAAGATAATTTTGAAAATGTGGGGATTATTTGTGTAACAAAGAAGTCGCCTTTTCGTAACAATCCTTTAGGCGAATGACCAGCAAACCAACAATTATTCAATATTCCTACTTTATTTTTGATAACATCTAATTTCCTACAATCAAGGATAATTTTGGAGATTGTAGCCGATTTTTTACAAAACCCTTTCTCACGCTGCGTTTAGAAAATTAAAATACCAGTTGCCGATAGTATAATGAAAGTAATTTTTGTTTCATTTCTGCTTCTAATAAGAGTAATTTCAGCAGCATTTGCCTTCAAATAAATTTGCGAGAATTAACTTCATGCAATATCTTTAAGGCATTTGATAAATTGAAATTTAGAATACATTTTTAAGGTTAATAATTATGGAAAACAAAGGATTATACTCCTCGGAATTTGAACATGATTCGTGCGGCATTGGTTTCGTAGCCAACATAAAAAGTAGTAAAAGCCACCGGATCATTTCTGACGCATTGACTATCCTCGAAAACATGGAACACAGAGGAGCAAGCGGGTGTGAAATCAACACAGGCGATGGCGCGGGTATTCTGATTCAGATGCCACACGAGTTCTTTTTTGACGAATGTTTAAAATTAGATATTCACCTGCCTGCTTATAGTAAATATGGCGTGGGAGTTTTATTTTTTCCAAAGGAGATCCGGCTAAGAGAAGAATGTCGCGATATATTTAACCGTTGTGCCGAAACATTGGGAATGGAGGTAATGGGATATCGCAGAGTGCCTGTAAACACAGAAGATATCGGCTCATCCGCTTTGTCCGTAGAACCCGAGATTGAACAGGTTTTTATTGCCTGCCCGGATCATATAAACAACCCGGATGATTTTGAACGAAAACTCTTCGTTTTAAGAAATTACGCCACGCAAACAATAAACAATACAGTTAAAAAGGACGCGATTGGGTTTTATATCGCCTCACTATCCTATAAAACGATTATTTATAAAGGACAGCTTACGAGTTTACAGGTTCGCGGATACTTTCCTGATCTTAGTAACAAAAAGGTAGTTTCAGCCTTTGGTTTAATCCATTCACGTTTTGCCACCAATACATTTCCCTCATGGAAGCTCGCACAACCATTTCGTTACATAGCACACAACGGAGAGATTAATACGTTGCAGGGCAACCTGAACTGGCTTAGAACCAGCGAAAAAAGTTTCGTTTCGCAATACTTTTCCAAAGAGGAAATGGAAATGATTTTACCTGTGGTTGACAAGGGCCAGTCAGATTCCGCGTGTTTAGATAATATGATTGAACTGCTTCACTTGTGTGGCCGTTCGCTTCCGCATGTTATGATGATGCTAATACCTGAAGCATGGGATGAAAATGAACTAATGGACCCGGTAAAAAAAGCATTTTACGAATTCCACGCGTCTTTCATGGAACCTTGGGATGGACCAGCTTCCATCTCCTTCACGGATGGGAAAATAATCGGAGCCACTTTGGATAGAAATGGCCTTCGTCCTTCAAGATATTGTGTTACCACAGATGATCGGGTAATCATGGCGTCTGAAACTGGCGTACTTCCCGTAGATCCAAAATTGATAAAAGAAAAAGGAAGATTACAGCCAGGCAAAATGTTTGTAGTGGATATGGAGGAAGGAAGAATCATAAGTGATGAAGAAATAAAACAAAAAATATGCGGAGCCAAGCCTTATGATGAATGGTTGAATAAATATAAGATTCGATTGGAGGAATTGCCCGCTCCACGAGTGATGTTTACACACCTGGAACACGACCAAATCTTTAAATATCAAAAAGCTTTTGGGTATTCTACAGAAGACCTACAACTTTTAATTTCGCCGATGGCGCTCACTGGTAAGGAACCTATTGGCTCCATGGGAACTGACGTTCCATTGGCAGTTTTAAGTGACGAACCTCAGCATTTGAGCAGCTATTTCAAACAATTGTTTGCACAGGTAACCAACCCTCCAATAGACCCAATCAGGGAAAGGCTGGTAATGTCGCTAGCCACATTTGCAGGTAATAATGGAAATTTATTAGAAGATAGTCCTTTATCATGCCACACATTAGCGCTAAAACATCCGGTACTTTCCAATACTGAATTAGAAAAGATCAGGAGTATTGATACTGGCATTTACCAAGCTCATACTTTACAAACTTATTTCATGGCTGATGGCAAACCCGGTTCTTTGCAAAGAGGAATCGAACGTCTTTGTCGTTACGCTGCCGAAGCGGTTCAGGATGGTTTTGAAGTATTGATCTTGTCAGACAGAGCGATTGATTCAGAACACGCTGCTATTCCTTCTTTACTTGCAACATCGGCGGTACATCACCATCTGATCAAAAAAGGCCTTCGCAACCAGGTAGGCTTAATTGTGGAAGCTGGCGATGTGTGGGAAACACATCATTTTGCTTGTCTGATTGGTTTTGGTGCTACTGCTATCAATCCTTATCTCGCCCTCTCTACCATACGCGATTTGAGGATACAGGGTAAAATGGGAGACGAACTGGATTCAAATGCTTTAAAGAAAAATTATAAAAAGGCCATAAACAACGGCTTATTGAAAGTGTTTTCAAAAATGGGGATTTCTACTTTCCAGTCATACCAGGGCGCACAGATTTTTGAAATAGTTGGCATTAACAAGTCAGTAATCGATAAATATTTTATAGGTGCTACTTCCAGGATAGAAGGTATGGGTCTTGATGAAATTGCTAAAGAAACTTTAGTAAAACATTCGTTCGCTTTCAGTAAAAAAGATATTCCGGTTGACCGGTTAACCGTAGGAGGGCTTTATAAATGGAAAAGAAAAGGGGAGGTCCACTTATTCAATCCTACCACCATTCATCTGCTGCAGTATTCTACCCGGATGAATGATTACAAAATATTCAAAAAATACTCAAAAGCAGTAAACGATCAAAGTGAAAAGGCTGTGACTTTAAGAAGCCTGTTTGCTTTTAAAAAGAACCGCCCCTCTATTTCAATTGATGAAGTAGAGCCCGCAGAAAATATTTATAAAAGATTCGCAACAGGCGCGATGTCTTTCGGATCCATTTCTTGGGAAGCGCATACCACTCTTGCTATTGCAATGAATCGCCTTGGAGGAAAAAGCAATACCGGCGAAGGAGGAGAAGATGAAGTTCGTTATAAAAAACTACCTAATGGAGATTCAATGCGCAGCGCCATCAAGCAGGTGGCTTCTGCAAGATTTGGCGTTACCAGTTGGTATCTAAGCGAAGCGGATGAATTGCAAATAAAAATGGCACAGGGAGCTAAACCCGGAGAAGGCGGCCAGTTGCCCGGCTTTAAAGTAGATGACTGGATTGGAAGAGTGAGGCATGCTACTCCAGGCGTTGGACTGATATCTCCGCCACCACATCACGATATTTATTCTATTGAAGATCTGGCACAATTGATTTTTGATTTAAAGAACGCTAACAGGGAAGCCAGGATTAATGTAAAATTGGTTTCAAAAGCAGGCGTTGGCACCATTGCAGCCGGAGTTACTAAAGCAAAAGCTGATGTGGTGCTGATTTCAGGGCATGATGGAGGAACGGGTGCATCGCCAATGAGTTCTATTAAACACGCAGGATTACCGTGGGAATTAGGACTAGCCGAAACACACCAGACTTTGGTCAAGAATAAATTACGGAGCCGTGTGGTGGTTCAGACCGACGGACAGTTAAAAACAGGGCGTGATATTGCTATCGCTACTTTGCTGGGTGCTGAAGAATGGGGCGTAGCAACTGCCGCCTTAATCGTGGAAGGTTGTATTATGATGCGGAAATGTCATTTGAATACATGTCCTGTTGGCGTAGCCACACAAAATGAGGTATTGAGAGAACGTTTTACTGGTGATGCAGACCACGTAGTAAATCTCTTTAAATTCTTAACCGAGGAGCTAAGGGAGATAATGGCTGAACTTGGTTTTCGCACCATCAATGAGATGGTGGGACAGGCAGATTGCCTGGAAAAAAGAGAAAATATAGATCATTGGAAATTCAATAAGCTGGACTTATCCCCTATACTATACAAAGAACCTTCATCAAAAAATGTAGGACTTTTCCATTCTGAGGCGCAGGATCATGGCTTGCGCGAAGTTTTAGATAATAAATTATTGAAGGTAGCTAAGCATGCTTTAGAAATGGGACAAAAAGTAGAACACAGTTTTGATATCTTAAATACTGACCGGACAACGGGTACTATGTTATCACATGAAATTTCAAAAAAGTATAAAGCTGAAGGTTTACCTGATAATACGATACATTTTAAATTTACCGGAACAGCCGGGCAAAGTTTTGCCGCTTTCAATACAAAAGGTGTAACTATGGAACTGGAAGGTGATGCCAATGATTATTTTGGTAAAGGATTAAGCGGGGCTAAATTAATTATCTATCCGTCAAAAAATGCAGGCTTTGTTCCGGAAGAAAATATCATCATCGGTAATGTGGCCTTTTATGGTGCTACTTCCGGCGAGGCTTATATCAGAGGTAAAGCAGGTGAGCGTTTTTGTGTTCGTAATTCCGGGGCAAGCGTAGTAGTAGAAGGAGTTGGAGATCACGGATGCGAATATATGACGGGCGGCAGGGCGATTATCCTGGGAAAGACCGGAAGAAATTTTGCGGCAGGCATGAGCGGCGGAATCGCGTATGTTTATGATGTAAAACATAAATTTGATGCCTTATGCAATAAAGAAATGGTGGACCTTGACCCTGTAAATGAAGACGATGAAAAATTCTTGCAGGAAATGCTTAAAAAGCAATTCAAATATACGGGAAGTAATGTCGCTAAATTTATTTTGAATGATTTTGAAAATCAGATGAAGAATTTTGTAAAAATATTTCCACAGGACTATAAGAAAGCATTGGCTGAAATCAAGAATAAACCAAAGGTTTCTTCTGAAAAGATAAGCGTAATCGAAAATAAAAAAATATAATCTTTTCACAGATTTAGTTATCATAAAAAGGCAATCAAAACTATCCGAGGTAATAAACTAAATTAAAAATGGGAAAAATAACAGGCTTTTTAGAATTTACAAGAGAGCTGCCAAAAAAACGGCCGGTAGCGGAAAGAATAAATGATTACAAAGAGTTTGACGAAAGATATACAGATCAAAAGCTGAACGAACAATCAGCCAGGTGTATGGACTGCGGAACACCTTTCTGTCACGAAGGCTGCCCGGTGGGAAATCTTATCCCGGAATTCAATGATGCCGTTTATCGTAAGAGTTGGAAAGAGGCCTATGAAATTCTCACTTCAACAAATAATTTTCCGGAATTCACCGGAAGAATATGTCCCGCACCTTGCGAAACATCTTGTGTTCTCGGCATCAACCAGCCTGCTATTACTATTGAAGAAATAGAAAAGCATATCATAGAAATCGCTTTTGAAAATGGCTATGTTACTCCAAAAATACCCAATGTGAGAACCGGCAAAAAGGTGGCCGTTATTGGTTCCGGACCAGCTGGGTTGGCCGCGGCAACGCAATTAAACACAGCCGGACATTTGGTGACAGTTTTCGAAAGAGACGACGAACCCGGCGGTTTATTACGGTATGGCATACCCGATTTTAAATTGGAAAAATGGGTAGTAGAAAGAAGGGTGAACGTAATGAAAGAAGAAGGTGTTGAGTTCAGGTGCAACGCAAATGTGGGCGTTGATGTCAGCATCAATGATCTTTTACGGGACTATAACGCAATCATCTTAGCAGGTGGATCTACGGTACCAAGAGATTTGGAAATACCGGGTAGAGATTTAAAAGGAGTTCACTATGCGATGGACTTTTTAAAACAACAAAATAAAAGAGTATTTGCTAAGAAAGTGGAAGGTGCTGACATTCTAGCCACGGACAAAAATGTAGTAGTGATTGGCGGTGGCGATACCGGTAGTGATTGTGTAGGAACCTCCAATCGTCAAAAAGCACAGACAGTGACGCAATTTGAATTGATGCCGATGCCGCCTAAAAGTCGGACTCCATTTATGCCCTGGCCTACATACCCAATGATCTTAAAAACGACCAGTTCGCATGAAGAAGGTGCTAAAAGGCATTGGGCTATTGCTACCAAAGAATTTATTGGAGATGGAAAAGGTAACCTGAAAGCATTAAAAATTGTGGATCTTCAATGGAAGCTAACCGAGGAAGGTAAACCGGCCCAATTTGTAGAAGTTGCCGGAAGCGAAATCGAAATTTCGTGTGAGCAAGCGTTCCTGGCCATGGGATTCATTCATCCTCAACATGAAGGCTTGCTAAGTCAGCTGGATGTAGAGCTGGACGGAAGAGGCAATGTAAAAGCTTCCGAAAAAGAATTTCATACTAATATTGCAAAAGTTTTTACCGCAGGGGATATGCGCCGTGGCCAGTCGCTGGTGGTTTGGGCAATATCCGAAGGAAGAGAATGTGCCCGAAAAGTAGATGAATATTTAATGGGATTTTCTCTTCTGGAGACAAAAGATCAAAGCATTCTACACCGGGTATAATAAATTCAACAGGGACTAATAATATTCTGAAAGCCTGCATTTCTTGCAGGCTTTTTTAATTAATATTTTTTTTAATCTGACAGCAAGTATAAAAAGAGTTGTTCCTATCTTCGTTGCCATTTTGAAGTGTCCTGTATTAATTGGAACAATAAAATAAGAATAATAATGACGATACTTGAATTGCAGAATCTAAAAAAATATTATGCCACACACAAAGCTGTAGATGATGTCAGTTTCTCTATAGCAGAAGGAAACATCTTTGGTTTATTGGGACCAAATGGTGCCGGCAAAACCACCTTGCTGCGGATGATCACGGGTATTTTTTATCCAGACAGTGGTAACATTTTATTTGAAGGAAAAAAATTCAACCAGGTAAACGACATTGCTAAAATCGGTTATATGCCTGAGGAAAGAGGCTTGTATAAAAAAATGAAAATCGGCGAGCAGGCGCTGTACCTTGCTATGCTAAAAGGAATGAGCCGTCGCGATGCCATGACAAAGATAAAGGAATGGTTTGTGAAATTTGAAATGGAAAGTTGGTGGAATAAAAAGGTAAATGATTTGAGCAAAGGCATGGGACAAAAATTACAATTTGTTATCACGGTTCTTCATGATCCAAAATTATTGATCCTTGATGAGCCTTTCAGTGGCCTGGACCCTGTGAACAGCAACCTGATAAAAGATGAAATTTATAAATTGGCGCAGAATGGAACTACAATCATTTTCAGCACACACAGGATGGAACAAGTAGAAGAGATATGCAATAATATTATCCTGGTCAATAATGGCAAAAAAATATTAGATGGAAGCGTGGTGCAGGTTAAGGACGATTTTAAAGAAGATATTTTTAAAGTGGGATTCAATAATCTTTCTGAAACGTTCCTCGCCAATAGTTTTAACGCGTTTGACATCCTTGACAAAAAAGACCAGTTTCTAACCGTAAAAATAAAAGACGGAAGCAGACCTTCAGACGTGTTACAGGAAATTTTAAATCAGAAAGCAGACATTGTTTCATTCAATGAAATACTTCCATCACTAAACGATATATTTATTAAAGTAGCAGGAAAGCAGCAATAAGCTTTTTGCCTTCAGCCTTTAGCATTGAACATTTAACGACTAACAAACCAATGAACAAATTAACCAATTAACAATAACCATGAATAAAATATGGCTGGTAATTAAAAGAGAATATTTAACGAGAGTAAGAAACAGGTCTTTCATTCTTTCCACAATTCTTTTACCACTTTTTTTTATAGGATTTATTTTTGCCTCGGCTTACTTTGCCACGAGCAGCACTGAAAAGCAAAAAGTTGCCGTCTCGGACAGCAATGGAATTTTTAAGAATAGTTTTCAAAGTTGTTCATTGATTACTTATGAATTTCCGGCCGATGTCGACGCCAATAATTTTAAAGAAAAAGGATATTCCGCTTTTTTAAACATTCCCAAAGGTTACAATTCTTCTAATGATTCTATTTCTTTAATATCCACCAAACAATTGGGCATGGGTGCTGAGGATAAAATAAAAGATCAGATAGATGACGCGATCAGAAACCAGGCTTTTTTGAAAAACAATATTGATAAAAGAATTCTTGATTCCATTAATAAATTGAATGAAACGGGCATGTATCATTTTCGCACGATAGTGAAACAAGGCAATAAGACTGAAAAATCGAACTCAGCATTGTCTTATGGAATTGGATACGGCAGCGGTTTCTTAATTTATATCACGCTGTTTATCTATGGCGCCGCTGTAATGCGCGGGGTGATGGAAGAAAAAATGAACCGGATTGCCGAATTGATTATCAGTTCAGTAAAACCGTTTCAATTAATGGTGGGAAAAATTATTGGAATAGCTGCTGTGGGCCTTACCCAATTATTAATCTGGATAGTACTTATTGTTCTTTTATCAACTATCTCTACTTCATTCTTTTCTCCGGAAACTTTACAACATGCGCAGGCCGTGAATTCATCTATGGGTGCCGCTGCCAACAACTCAGCAGCGATGAATTTTTTGATTGCTAAAAATACTTTTCTCTCTGCAAACTGGGCGCTCATCATTCCCTGCTTCCTATTTTATTTTGTTGCCGGATATCTTTTTTACGCCTCGTTATTCGCAGCCGTGGGTAGCGTGGTTAATGAAGATCCGCAGGAAGCACAGTCCTTAATGCTGCCTATCACAATGCCTATCATTCTTTCGTTTGTAATTATGACTACGGCTGTAGGCAAACCTGATGCACCAATTTCTGTATGGGCCAGTATTATCCCCTTCTCGTCGCCCATTGTAATGATGGGACGAATACCTTCGGGAAATGTGCCCGGATGGCAAATCATCGTTTCCATGCTGACCCTTGTTGCAGGTTTTATTCTTACCACAATGCTTGCAGCAAAAATTTACAGAACGGGCATTTTACTTTATGGAAAAAAGGTAACATTTAAGGAAATGGGAAAGTGGCTTTTTAGAAAATCATAACCCAAATAATTTTCTAAATATGCTGATTTGAAATCTGTCGAATTTGTTTGTTTACTGTTGAATCTATCAGAGACTGCTTGTATTAAAGATAGTCTGCAAGACGTCACATCTAATAACGAACTTTCTTCGACGGTTGTTTGATATTATGCAAAAACTCTTTACATTTAATCCTTATTTAACTAACTAAAACCATACTTATGAGCCTCGGTACACGTTTTTCAAACGGATGGACAATTGCTAAAAACAGCTTTAAAGTTTTAAGAGAAAACCGGCAACTGATCATTTTTCCCATCCTTTCAGGCATTTCAATAATACTGATTGTTGCATCTTTTTTTACCGCCGTTTTAGGTTTTGCGGGGTGGAATGTTGATAATATGCGAGCCCTCGGAACCATAGAAAGTTATGTATTGCTTTTTGTTTTTTATATCATCAATTACTTTGTAATTGTATTTTTTAATATGGCGCTTGTTCATTGTACCTCTTTATATTTCAAAGGAGAAGAAGTAACGATTAGGAAGGGTATAGATTTCAGCATGAGCAGGATAGGAAGCATTCTTGCGTGGGCCGTTTTTGCCGGAACGATTGGTGCTATCTTAAAAATAATCCAGGAAAATGTCGGTGCATTAGGAAAAATAATTACAGGCATTATTGGCGTTGTATGGAGCGTCGCTACGTTTTTCGTAGTTCCGGTGATCGCTTATGAAAACCTGGGCCCGATTGGCGCATTTAAGAAATCAGCCAATTTGATGAAAGAAAAATGGGGCGAACGAATAGGCGCCGGATTCAGTTTTTTCCTGATCGAATTTGTTGCCATATTAGCGATCCTAGCTCTAGGGTTTTTGTTGGCCTCTGTCAATATAATTTTAGGCGCGGCAGTAGCGGTTACAGGAATATTATTATTATTGACTGTAATCAGTGCGGTGAGAACAATCTTTATCAGCGCTGTATATCATAACATTCAAGGCGATCCGGTAGAAGTTTATAATCAGCAATTCATTGATAATCTTTTTGAAACAAAGAAGTAAACCTCTAAAGGAGTTTTCTCCTTTCAATACTTCCCAAAACAATAAAGTATTGCGCAAGCATATACGAAGCCATTATGATCAACCCTGCATTTGGCAGATGTTGTACGAATTTATTGTAAGCAAGCATGCTGTCTGAAAAAAGAAATAAAATCGCTCCGTAAAAAATAATTTCAAAACTAAACAGATCCACACGTCCAAAGCGACTTACGGCCATCATGGCCATAACCGAAATAATAATTGCATAGATCAAAACTGGAATTTGCATAGTACCTAAATGTGGCCTCAGATAAATAAATAACGCCGCACAAAATGCAGCAAAAACAATAATTGCCCAAATAAGAAATGGATTTTTTTGTGCGGCTTTCGATTTAAAATCCAATGTGAATGCCCTGATATAAAATGCATGACAAAGAAGAAAGGCAATCAAACCCAAAATAAAAAATGATGAATTTATCTTTTGTATCATTAATAAAACATCGCCTATCCAGGCAAAAACCAAACCGATAAAAATACTTTTATGAAATGGCGTTGAAAGCTTAGTTGATATATAAATCCATGCCGTCAGAATGACTACAATCAGTGGTTTTGAGAAGGTACGTAACACATTACTATCAATGTACTCTGCATAAAGTTGGACGAGAAAAACAATAAGATAAACAAAAGAAAACAGTTTAGTTTTTTGGGACATCAGTATTCATTTTCTGTAAACGATAAAACCAAATTAGTGAAATGAGAAGCAACATCACAAACGCAATTTTATACTCAGTAGCAAATCCAAAGAAAAAAATCAGGGGAATACCAAGAACTAATCTTAGGTACTCAAATTTGATTTCCCATTTTTTTTGTTCAAAAAGTGCGCCGCTGCTTAACAAAGTAAGAATTACGAATACAGTTCCTAAAATTAAGTGCGGCCAATCCATTTTAGCGTACAAAAATAAAATGGCTGATCCTGCAAACAAGGCGGTTATAAATTGAATTAAAATATACCCGGTAACGTTTGAATTGTAAACAGGATTATACTTTCGATAATTGTCTTTATCTATTTCGGGTGCATATTGCATGCCTCCCAAATATTCCGGAAACCAGCCGGGCGGCTTAATAAAAACATTAATTTTATACCTGATGCCTTTTGATTTTCTAGCCGTTTGTATAAGGTCATCCCAATAGTGAACGTTTGCCCAAAGCGGGTTCCAACTCGACAACGGTTTAGTAGTTCCGTAATACACTTCCTCTTCCTCTTTTTGAAATGTACCAAATAACCGATCCCATATTATCAGAGTTCCCGCATGGTTTTTATCAATATACTTTGGATTAGATCCGTGATGCACCCTGTGATGCGAGGGCGTATTTAAAATGTATTCTAAGAAGCCCATACTTTTAATGGTCCTGGTATGAATCCAAAACTGGTACAACGTATTAAACGCGCTAAGGGTTAAAAACATCAAAGGCTGAAATCCCATAAATGCCAACGGCAAATAAAATATCCAGCTAAACCAGCCCTGGAACCATGATTGGCGCAATGCCACCGTTAAATTATATTCTTCAGATTGATGGTGCACAATGTGTGCTGCCCACAACATATTAACCTGGTGGCTGGTGCGATGAAACCAGTAATAAAAAAAATCTACTCCTAAAAACAAAATCAGCCAAACCCAAATACTATCCGGCAAATCCAAAAAGCGCCAATGCTCATAGATGTATTTATATCCAAAAAATAATGTGGTTTTCATAAAGATACCTGTAAGCTGCTGGCCGATCCCCTGGCTTAAGTTGGAAATACTATCGTTGAGACGGGAATAAGCAAGTTTCTTATAAAGACTATAAGCCAATTCTATACCAATCAGAATAAAAAAGACAGGAACAGACAGCGCTATGTAATCCACTTTCATTATTCAAAAATTAGAATATGCAAGTTAATAAAATGACTTTAGTATAAATCTTCTACCAAATAGGAACGCCTCCTCCCGGTCAGAAGATAACAATCCCACGTGTGAGGAGTTATTAACAAACCGGGAGATTACGGCTTTTCAACATCTTCTATAATTATTTTTTGATATCATTGCATTAATCAAAACCTTTCAACTATTCACTACATGATTTTAGAAATAGCCACCCTTTATGTAAATACAAGCCGTCAAAAGAAGTTTGAAGAAGATTTTAAAATTGCGAGGCAATATATAAGTTCCGTCAAAGGCTTTATCGGCCTTACGCTTCAAAAAAGTATTGAGCAAAATAATAAATACATATTGCTGGTAGAATGGGAAAAAATTGAAGACCACCTGGTTGGATTCCGCAAATCAGAAATTTACAATAATTGGAAAGAACTGCTTCATCACTACTACGATCCGTTTCCGATAGTAGAACACTATAAAATGGTTTTGGAAGAACGTGATTAATGATTTTTTCATAACGCAGCAAGCAAACAAATAATAAAGATTTTCATTCTCATAACTAAATATAGATTGGGAACTGACACAAAAAATGCTAAGCCCTTTCGGTGATCTTTTCTCTGAGAAGATGTCGCGCTTCATTTATTTTTTCTTTTCCAAAGGCATCTTTTGGAATAAGAAAAAATGACTGACTATTGAAATACAAATGAAAAAAATTAACACTTTCTACCACGTTGCTAAAATCTTTCCAGGGCCAGCTACGGCTTCCCCGCTCATTTTCAAGAAACAGGTGTTGTTCTTCAAAACTTACTTTAAAATGATCCTTAAATGTAGTAGCTTTTCTGTAAATCGTAAAAGGCAATACCCACCAAAATGCCACCATTAAAGCAAACCATAACGTAGAGCTTAGCAAAAAAGCTAACGGCTGAATCTTGCCGGTATAATACAACACTGCAGCAGAAATGGCAAAAATATTTACCACTACGATTATGATTTTAATTTCATTTCGGTTAAAAAAATGAAAACGCAATGCCTGAAGAACTTTGCGCCTGCTGTAAGTAAAATAAGAAGAGGTCATTAGAAACAAATGTACGATGTCGGATGAAAGTTATAATTTTTTTTTGAATTGATTAAACCCGAAATTAGCTTTTTAAATTAATGGATAATTAACCAAAAATTGCTAAAATGAAACCAGCGGGGATTTTGATCATCTATTTATTTGTCACGTGTACCTTTACGAACTGCTATTCACAAACTAAGATGGAAGATGTCGGCACCATTCTTAAAAATGCCAGGGATGAAGCCCGGAAAGAAAATAAAAACGTATTTGTCATCTTTCATGCATCGTGGTGCGTCTGGTGCCATAGGATGGACAGCGCGATGAATGACAAAAACATTCAACCATTTTTCAATAAAAATTACGTAATAAAACACCTCACCGTCGACGAGCGCGATGATAAAAAGTATCTCGAAAACCCGGGCGCTAAAGAATTGCTGACGAAATACCATGGCGATGCACAGGGAATCCCGTATTGGTTTATTATTGATCCCAACGGGAAATTCCTTGCTGATTCAAGAGTGCATGGCGAAGACGGAAAAATTATTGGTAATAGTGTAGGCTGCCCCGCCAAGCCCGATGAAGTAGCCTATTTCATGAAAGTAATTCGCAGGACATCTTCGCTTAATGAAGAAGAACTTGCGCTAATAAAAAACAGGTTCTTAAAAATCGGGGAGTAAGCATAAATCATTCCTAAAAATCCAGAAAACCAACGCGGTTACAGACGATCTTGAAAGAAATTAAAAACAAAAACTTGTCAGGACAAATGATTGCCTCCCGAGAAACCTGCCAGCACAAGACTTCTTTTTTTCAACTTTACAATATCTAACGATTCGATAATGGGATCAGCAGTAAGCACGAGGGATACATTATTTTCTTTCCACCAATTGCTTGTCTGTAGTTTTTCAAAATGGATGATGCCGATCAGGTAATTAATACTTTCGTTAGAATGCCACTCCTCAATGCTTTCAAAATCTTCTTTTCTAATGTGGTCCCAATCAGTAAAACCAACGTAAGTTTTTACATAAAAATCATTGGTAAGTTCATTTGATTCTTCCCGGTTCAATTTTTTATACTCATACCTGTAGTCGTAGCTCAGAGCGGATATATCGCTCAACACCGCCGACGCGGTAGGCAGACTTCCCGCCCCTTTTCCATAAAAAAATTGCTTGTCAGCGAATGAACTTTCAATCACAACGCCATTGTATTCATTTTTAATAAATGCCAACTGATCGTCTTTTTTCACAAATTGGGGTAGTACAAACGCAGCTACTTTTCCGTTCTGTAATTTTTTGGCAGAGGCCACCAATTTGATCACGCATTCCTTTTTCTCCGCTTGCCGCGCATCCTCCGAGGTGATACTTTGGATTCCAGTAAAACATAATTTCTCTTTGTCCGGGAGCAGCCCATAAGCATGTGTCAATAAAAATGTCCATTTATTCAGCGCATCATATCCTTCCACATCCAATACGGGATTGCTTTCCGCAAATCCCAACTGCTGCGCCTGTATGAGTGCATTTTTAAATGAGAGCTTTTCGTCGAATATTTTGGTAAGAATATAATTAGTGGACCCATTTACTACCGCGTTGATCGAGTGCAGCAGATCATTATCGTAATATTCTTCCAGATTACGGATCACCGGAATAGAGGCACAGCATGCCGCTTCATAAAGCAGTGAAGCACCAGACTGCTTTTGCAAATCCAGCAGTTCGATCATATGTTCCGCAATCATTTTTTTATTAGCGCTCACCACAGATTTTCCGCTCAACAAAGCTTCTTTCACGATTTCATAAGCCGCGTCCGCATCGTCTATCAGTTCTACAATTACATTAATCTGATTATCTTTTAGCAATATTTCTTTGTCTGCTGTAAATAATTCGCCAGGAGCATTTCTCTTTTTCTCCGGGTGTTTAATACATACTTTTCTTATAGTGGCATTCAATGAAGGCGTCATATTCAGTACTTTATAAAGCCCCTCGCCTACCACACCAAATCCAAAAATTCCCAATACTATTTTCTTACGACTTACCATTTCAAATTATTTTTTTATAAAAAATTTTTAGTATTTTGATGAAACATTTATCAATGAAAAACTGAGACTTTTTGAGCGATGATGTTGGACAAAAAAAAACTCATCTGACAGAATCAGATGAATTAATATATTTCAATTGGAAAAACCAATCGCATTAATTAAAACTTGAGTCTGTCTTATCTCTCCCCACATTACTGTGAAGATGGAGTTAGCACCTTTGAATATTATTAAAAACATTTCCGGTTGCCAAGGCGTCATCGGGCCATTTCCCTCTGCCTTTCTTGATAAGTGAATCACAAAGAACTGGCGCAAAGTTGAATCAGGAAATTTTATCTGCCAAATCTTTTTTGAAAAAATAACGTTATCGTTTCAGCGAAAAAAATTTGAGGAACGAAGTTTGAGCGCTGTTATCAGATACCTTTTTTAATAGCGCTATAAATTTCCCAATTAAGGTAGTAGATGTTCAGAATGGAATGTAATTTTAAAAAAATAAATAGAAATGGAACAAAGTGTAAAGAAAATAGTAATTGTAGGTGGTGGATTTGCTGGGGTCAACTTCGTAAAAAATATCTGGAATGACTCGCGTTACGAGGTAGCCATGGTAGATAAGAATAACTATAATTATTTTCCGCCGTTACTTTACCAGGTAGCTACAGCTTTCATTGAACCATCAAATATCAGTTATCCCTTTAGGAGAATGTTTGAAGGAAAAAAAAATATGCGGTTTCACTATGGAAGATTTATAAAAGTAAATTCGGATAAAAATAATATTGAAACTGATACCGGAATTTTAGATTATGATTATCTCGTTCTTGCTGTAGGAACCGAAACCAATTATTTTGGAATGGACAATGTAAAGCAACATTCAATGCCCATGAAATCCATAGATGCAGCAATTAATTTACGTAATCATTTGCTGATGAATTTAGAAGAAGCGGTGCTTGCCGATACAGCTGCCGAAAAACAGAAGTATCTAAATATTGTAATAGCTGGTGGTGGACCATCCGGCGTAGAAATAGCCGGCATGCTGGCAGAAATGAGGAACACGATAGCCCGCAAAGAATACCCGGAATTATCCGGCATTAATGCCAGTATCTATCTTGTAGATGCAGCCTCACATTTGCTGGGGCCAATGAGCAAAACCGCGCAGGAAGCAGCTTTCGAAGAGTTAAAAAAACTGGGTGTTCATTTAAAGTTGAACACGGCAGTAAAAGATTATGTAGATGACATAGTTCACATGGCTGATGGAGAAAAAGTGGAAACGAAAACATTAATATGGACTTCGGGGGTTACCGGTAGAGAAATAAAGGGGTTACCCGCTGAAGTAATTGGAAGAGGGAGAAGAATAATGGTGGATGAATTTAATAAAGTAAAAGATACTCCAAATATTTTCGCCTTAGGCGATATTTGTTTACAAACCACCGACAAAAATTATCCCAATGGGCATCCGCAATTGGCGCAGGTAGCCATCCAGCAGGGAACGCTTCTCGCAAAAAATTTCAAAAGACTTGCTGATGGCAAAACCATGAAACCATTCAGCTACGTAAATAAAGGCAGTATGGCAATCATTTCAAAATATGAGGCCGTTGCCGATTTACCTAAAATTTCCTTTGCGGGTTTTTTCGCATGGCTTATCTGGCTTTTTGTCCACATTATACCTTTGGTAGGATTTAGAAATAAAGTAGAAATTGCCTTTAGTTGGTTTTGGTCTTTCATCACTAATAATCCAACTTTGCGTTTGATCATTCGGCCCCGAGACGAAAAATAGAATGAAAGAACTTTTTTTTTAAACCCACAATTTAAATCCCAAAATGAAAGCAGCAATAATCAACCAGTTTGGAGACGCAGATGAACTTCATATAGAGCAGGTTCCTAAACCCAAAATAAACGACAGCCAGGTTTTAATAAAAGTGGTTGCTGTGGGCATTAATCCTGTAGATACTAAGGTGAGGGCAGGAACGAGTGGAATGTCTAAAATCATTAAACTTCCTGCGATCCTGGGGTGGGACGTTAGTGGGATTATAGAAGCTGTCGGCAAAAAAGTAGCAGGATTTAATATCGGGGAATCTGTATTTGGATGTATAGGGTTTCCCGGCCCCGGAAATGGGTATGCAGAATTTGCGGTAGCCGATCCCCAACTTCTGGCGAAAAAGCCAAATAATATTTCTTTTGAAGAAGCTGCAGCAGTGCCCATCGTAGGATTAACTGCTTACCAGGCCGTCAATGAACAACTAAAAGTAACCGCCGGCCAAAAAATATTAATACAGGCCGCAGCAGGTGGTGTAGGTCACCTGGCTGTTCAATTTGCCAAAATAAATGGCGCTTATGTGATTGGAACAGCATCCGACAAAAATGAAAGGTTTTTAAAATCAATAGGTGTCGATGAATTTATTGATTATAAAAAGAAGAAATTTGAAACCGTAGTGAGCGGCTTGGACGCAGTATTGGATTCAATAGGCGGAGACGTGTTGTACCGTTCTCTCTCTTGTTTAAAACCCGGAGGCGTTGCGGTGTGCCTGCCGTCATATACGAAAGATGACCCTAAGGCAGTAAAGCTTGCAAAAGAGTACGGTGTAAAATTGACGTGGCCGATGATGCATCCAGATAATGTACAGATAAATAGAATTGCGGAGATGCTGGAGCACAAGGAACTTAAAGTGTCTGTCGATAAGATTTTTATTTTCGACCAGATTGCATGGGCACATAAAGCGGTCGAAACTCACAATACAAAAGGAAAAGTAGTAGTAAGAATTAACTGAAGAATTAGCAATGTTGGGGTTTAAAGAGAATACCATCAGAATTTATCTGACCTTAGCGCGGAAATAACGTAAAAATGTTGAACAAAACTCCAATTAAGCGAAATGAAAACATCATAAAGTTTTCTCGAGATCATCATGCCAGTTTGTTGTTTTGCTGGAAAATACGACAGGGCGTTAAGCATCATATTGATATTGATAGAATGTTAGATTATCTGCGATATTTTTGGACAAAACATTTTGCTCCACATTTCGGAGAAGAAGAAGCATTTCTTTTTGCTCCATTAAAAGATGACAAAGTTCTAAAAGCGATGGACGATCATAAAAGTATAAAGGAATCTATTGAAGCACTGCATGCTACAAAACTTCATGGCACCGAAGAAAAATTATTAGAGCTTGCTGATATGGTGGATGAGCATGTCCGATACGAAGAAAGAATTCTTTTTCCTCACCTGGAATCAACATTGTCTCACGAACAATTAAAACATATCGGAACGCAAATTTCTGATGAGCCTCTTTTAGATACTTACCAGGATGCTTTCTGGAAAAACCCATCGTCGTTATAAAAAATAATTCTCTTCGTTACTTAAACGAAATGCGTGTATATACTACTGTTATAATGTAAAATGAAATTTGAAATTTGAGTTTATTTGATCCACATTCCAGAGATATTATATTTTCTCTTACTTACTTTAATGAAACGATTCCCGTGGCTACCTATGAAGGCGAATACAGGAACCTGATGGTGCTCATCAACGAAAAAATATACTTGGAAGACTTTGGTGAATGCAAGGGAATTGGAAGGTGTGGAACGTGCCTTGTAGAAGTGGACGGTCTGGGCGCAACTGCATTAGAGATGGAAAGAAATGAAAAAGCCACCCTTGCAAAATGTTCGATCGAAAAAAAAAATCTTCGTCTTGCCTGCCAGATTATGATAAATAGTGCCTTGCACGGAGCTACAATTAAAATAGTGGAGGAAAGGGAAGACGTAAGAGATCTTTGACTTATAAGACCGTTACATATAACCTCATAGCAATCATTCGAGCGAAAGGTGAATGGACATTTTCATCATTTATTTTATAACCTTGAGAATTAAAAATTCAAAAGACAAAATGAAAATCGCGGATATTTGTGTGTTTACTATCGGTTCATTTTCGTTTCAAAAAAAAGACTTAGTAGGAGACGCATTAGACGAAACATAAATCATTATCTTTCTCATAATGATACAATAGCGATAATATTAATTCCTTGAAAACAATCATCCTGGCAGCCAGTCATTATATAACCACATGAAGAAATCAGCCCATTATTCTTTGCTTCAAAATAGGTTTGGGCATTATCTCTTTTTTTTAGCCAATTATTACGTGCTTCATCGTAAACCTGATCTAACGTCAAGGTTGAGGCTGCGCTTGTATGCTGGTCAGAATTAATTTCATTTTCACTTTCCGTCCATTCCATTTGATCGGCTGGAATATTTACTGAACTTGCTGAGGTATATTTAAAATGGCGTTGTGTAATTTTTCCGTCTCGGATTGTAATATCAGTCTGCGTTGAAAATCCGAATACGGACCCACTGACTACAGAATAGCGATATGAATTACCTGATGTTTCTTTAAACGTTAGCCACTCCTTATAACTTTTATCAAAATCACTATGATGATTTACTTCGCTTTTTTTACAGGAAGCGATGATTAATACAATAACAAGAAGGCTACAAAAAAATGCTATTTTTTTCATAAATAATTTTTTGTGGGAATAGTTTGAAATTAATTGATGTTTGAATATGGCTAATTTTTTTCAGCTTGGCTATTAACTACTTCATTTTCTACTTGAAAATTAAAAATCGTTGGATTAAAAAAAAACTATTTTTTTCCAAGAAGTATTTCCGTTTTTATCCCGAAAAAACTAAAATGCTTCCCGCCGTACAAACCCTCATTAGCAAGTTTAGACATGTTATAAATAAAATATGGGCCGATGTTTATCGGAAGTTTTGTCTTAGCAAACAGCAACACTGAAAAGCCAGTTTGCAAACCAACCTGGGTTTTATTATAGAACGAATTATCGTTGTAGTATAAGCCGGGACTGGATTTGAATTGCAGAGAATTACTGCTGATCAACTGTGAAATATTGGCACCTACTGACCAATAGAACGGCAAGGATTTACTGTTTCCTAACTGGAATTTCATAGAAACAGGAATTTCGATATAATGAAAGTTATTCCTGTACGAGTTGATATTACTCCACGAACTATAAATGTCATTTCCCGACAAAGATGGATCAATATTAAAATCAATCTTGTTACCGGTTGTATTTCTTAATGAATAGTATTTGTAAGAAATGCCTATATCAATTTTATTTTTCATCGAAATGTTTTTCTCGAGATAAACTCCTCCTATAAATGCCATAGAATTTCTTATAGGTGATGACCTAAAATAACTACTGAAAGAAGAAAGTGCATAGTTATTAGCGGGTGATGCCAAAGAAACAAAATCCATACGCATCAAAGAACTGGCATTGTTGGCCTCTTGTTCAACGCCTCCTACCATAGAAGTTCCGCCGGAAAAAGTAACACCAAGTTTCCATTTATGACTTTGTTGGATCTTGTGGGTTTCTTTAGTTGATTCATTGGTCTTTTTAGCAAAATCTTTGTTGGTATCCGCAGGGGTAGCAACTGGTATTTTTTTATTTTGTATTGCCACCTCAGGCAGAGGTTCCATATTTTTATCCGGAACATTCTGTACGCCATTAGCATCAAAAGGTGTATTTTTTTCCTGAACATTACCTGGGCTATTTATATCTAAATCGTTTTTCTGATTATTTGTTTGTTTACTGGCAGGCACGGTTTGTTTTGTGGGAGATAAGTTTTTATTATTGGCAACTGGTTCTATTTCTTTGGCATTTACATTTTTAGAACCTCCTGCCAAATTCCTGTTTCTTATAGTAGAAGGTGCGTTGGAGTTTTTTCTTTCTACCTTGTTGTTTTCGATTTTTTGGGACAGTGTTTTATTGACTGTGAGATTTACGTCGGCTGCATTGTTTTTTTCAGAATCATTAACAGATGATATCTTAGTTCGATTAAAAGAAGAATCTTTATTTTTTATTTGTTCACTGTCCTTTTCAAAGGACGTGCTTACAAGTTTATTTTGTAAACTCCCACTATCCTGAATTGAGTTAAATATAAAATAACCGCCAGCTAACAGGCAAACAAACAACAAGAAAAATATTAATATTTTTTTTCTGTCTTTTCGCTTATTAATGTTTTTTTCAACATTTTCCCACACAGCCTCAGATGGAGAAATTTTTAGCTCTTCCAGCTTTTGCTGCATATTTTTTTCAAAATTATTTTGTTCCATAAAGACCATTTTGTTCTTTGAAAGAAAATTTCTCAATCCATTCTATCAGTATCATCCTCGCCCTCGCATATTGAGACCTGGAAGTGCCTTCGTTGATACCCAGCATCGCAGCTATTTCCTTATGTTTATAGCCTTCAACGGCATATAAATTAAAAATTGTCTGAAAACCTGTAGGTAATTGCCTGATTAATTCCGCCAGCTCTTTTACTCGCAAATTCATTTCCGGATCTTCTGTGGTAACCAAGTGCAAAGGCGTATCTTCAAATGATAGATCGTAACGGTATCGTTGATTTGTTTTCAAATAATTTAACGCCGTGTTTACCATGATTTTTCTGATCCAGCCTGCCAGTTCTCCTTCCTCATTAAACTGACGCAACCGATCAAACACCTTTATAAAACCGATTTGCAACACTTCCTCCGCATCGTTCATACTTTTAGTATATCTGAAACACACGCCGAGCATCGTTGGCGCAAAGTGCTTATAGAGCATTTTTTGCGCTTCAGGTTTCCGTTTCAGGCAATCCTTTAGCAACTGACGATAATTTACTTGATGCATTGCACTACATTGACAATCCTTTTTAGTTTTTCGTTGCATTTGAATAAAAATTTTATTCATTTACCTTTGAAAAATGAAAATCTCTGACACAAATATCGAAATGTCTCTTCAGGAAAAAGATGAAAAATATATCTGGCATCCTTATACGCATCAGAAAAGCATGCTGCCTGCAGTACCAATAGTTACAGGAAAAAAATCTTTATTAATAGATGAAGAAGGCAAGAAATATATAGATGGAATAAGTAGCTGGTGGGTAAATATTCATGGACACGGTAATAAATATATTGCTAAAAAAATATATGAGCAGGCTAAAAAGCTGGAGCAGGTAATATTCACCGAATTCACTCACGAGCCTGCAGTACTCCTTGCAGAAAAATTATTGAGCGTTTTACCAGGTAACTTCTCAAAGATTTTTTATACAGATGATGGTTCTACCGCTACGGAAGTGGCCATAAAACTTTCGCTTCAATATTGGAAGAATGTTGGAAATAATAATCGAACCAAAATTTTGGCCTTTCATAATTCTTATCACGGCGACACATTTGGTGCCATGAGTGTCAGTGAGCGTGGCGTTTACACTTCTGCTTTTGAAGGTAAATTATTTGATGTAATTTTTATCGATACGCCTGACGGCAAAAATATGGATCAATTAAAAAAAGAGATTGACAATTACAAAGATGAGATCGTTTGTTTTATTTACGAACCTTTGTTGCAAGGCGCAGGAGGAATGCTGATGCATCGTCCTGAACATTTGAATGAACTATTGCATTATCTGAAAAAGGAAAAAATAATTTGCATCGCTGATGAGGTGCTTACAGGATTTTACCGAACAGGGAAATTTTTTGCAGGAGATTACATGAAAGAGAAAGCGGATATTATTTGCCTGAGCAAAGCACTGACAGGCGGCACGATGGCATTGGGCGTTACAGGATGCACACAAGAAATCTATGACGAATTTGTGAGCGATGATAAAACCAAAACTCTTTTTCACGGACATTCATTCACTGCAAATCCACTTGCATGCACCGCGGGAATCGCGAGCTTTGAGCTGATTCAAAAAAGAGAATGCTTAAAAGGAATCGAGAATATTATTTCGCATCATCAAAAATTTATTAAAAAAATTCAAACCTTACAGAAAAAAAATTATATAAAAAACGTGCGCCAAGCAGGTACCATCGTTGCTTTTGAAATCTGCACAACAGATAAAGATAACTACCTAAATAATGTAAGTAAGGATTTTACTCCGTATTGTATGAAACATGGAGTATATCTACGTTCTATGGGAAATACGATTTACATAATGCCTCCGTATTGCATTACCACTAAAGAACTGAAAAAGATTTATGAAGTGACGCTTTCGTTTATAAAGAAAATAAAGCATTAATGCTCTGCGGCATCCTTTAAATCTTTGAGAGCCCCCTCATATTGGGGTCCGGAAAATTTATCTAAGAAAATCCCCTCGATTCTCTTCCAGGGAGACCAACCAAGGTAGGTGTTTACATTCCAAATTAATTCGGTTTCATGATCTGACTTTGGTTTAAGTATAAACTGGTAATCTACCTTTACCGACGATGAAGACACCAGGTTAATCTTGATCTCTGTTTGGGTGGTGTCGGCAAGTACCAAAGTAATTTTATTTCCTTTCGTATCCGTGAATGTTACAGAATTCAAATTATTTTTTGAAACCGGCTGTTGTACGCCCGTACTATCTTTTTCTTTAAATGCCGGGTACCAATTTTTCCATTGACTAAAATCTTCTATTTGGTTTCGCACTTCAATAGACGAAGCATTTATTTCTACCGATTTAGCCACCGTTACTTTTGAGGGAAGTAATAAACAGACGAAAAAGATTACAAAAAAAACGCAGAGAATAAACGAGAGAAAAATAATTATTTTTTTCATATTACTCCCATTTAAAAACTTTAACTGCGGCAGCATAGACTACTACACCCCACAATATTAAAATCGCTATTTCCCATCTCTCATCCCATAAATTATTTCCATTAAAAGCTACATCCCGCAAGGCATTGTTCAAATGCGTGAGCGGCAATGCCTGCGCCAACCATTGCAGCCACTTTGGAAAAACATCGATAGGAAAGAAAGTTCCACAAATTAAAAATTGAGGCAACGTCACAATATTTGCCAGCGGTGGAATGGTGTTGTCATTTGTAGCAATACCACTGATTACAAATCCCATTCCCATAAAAACCACTAAACCTATAAAACTTAAAACGAGTAATTCAATAAAGGTTTCAAATCCATGAATCAGCGTATAATCAAAGAAATAATATCCGACAAGGATGATAACAACAGCCGTCAGCATTTGGAACAATACTCTGCTAAACATTTCGCCGAGGATAATAAAAGTCCGACTGATAGGCGTTGCAAAAAAGCGCTTCAACACTAACGTAGTTCTCAAACTAAAAAACATGAAAGCGATGCCAAACACCCCGGATGCCAATAATGAAAACCCTAACTGCCCCGGAAGAATGAAATCAATGGTTTTGTATTTGCGTATCACAGCCACATCCCTAAGGGGGTCAAAATCGAAATCTGCATATACTGCCCTCCCAGGATATATTTTATTACTTATTTTATTAATAACGCTTTGAACAAGCGTATTAAACTGGGGCCATTTATCATTACTCGCTGTTGTGCTCTTTAAAGTAAAAATGTAAGGAGGAGTGCCTTTTGGATTTTTTTGAATATTTATTATACCTGCAAGTTTTCCGCTTTGCAAGTCTTTCTCCAACGAACTTGTATCGCTGTACTTTGTAATGCTTACGCCACGGGTACTTTCCAGAGCCGTATATAATTCATTTGTAGTGTCAGCTTTATTATCAACAGCAATTTTATAAGTAGTAAAGCCACCGCTATTGCCCATAAATGCAAATACCAGAATAAAAATAAATGGAAAAGCAAAACCAAAAACTACTGCCGATGGACTTCTGAAAATAGCGCGTAAACTGGCTTTTGAAATCGCTAACATTGCACGCACCTGACTATATGATTTCATCTGAAAAAACGTATTTGAACACGGCAAAACTAAACGGGAAAAAATAAAGATTTAAAAATAATTTTAAAGAAAAGACAAGTGTCGTATATTTGTATGCCAAATGTCATAAAAAATGAAAAGTAAAAAATATAAGAACACAGTTATAGAGTCGCAGTCTCTGGTAGAGCCGGAAGCAATGTATGAATTGCAAAAGCCATCCAAAATTATAAGCGGTCTCAATTTTAATGATTTTCAAAAAATTGCTGTTAAAGTGGATTTTATCCAAAAAGAATGGGCAGAAATTCTACACCTTTCTGAAAGGACTTTGCAAAGATATGCGCACGACAATAGCTCTTTCAATTCAAATGTTGTTGACAGGTTGATTCAGATAAAAAAAGTTATCCAACGCGGCCAGGATGTCTTTGGAAGTTATGAAAGATTTAATTTGTGGCTTCGTGGTAATCCTTATATGCTCGAAGGCCAATTATCTATACATTCATTATCAAGTATTGAAGGCATTAATAATGTACTTACCCAATTAGGGAGAATTGAACACGGAATTTTAGCATGATACTATTTAGACTAACTACCGGTAAATATGCAAATGACATTTCCGGAACAGGTGCAAAACTCAATGGTGGCCGGTGGAACCCCATGGGATTGGGGGGTTTATATACCTCACAATATATTTCTTTGGCCATACTCGAGATTCTTGTAAGGGCTACGAAAACAACTTCCCCCGAATCTTATACACTTAGTTCTTTTGAGATTCCAGATAACGGGGTTTATCAGATTCAATTAAAAAAATTAAAAAATAACTGGAAAACTGATCTTAAATACACACAGGGAATTGGTGAAGATTTTTTAAAAGAAAATCAATCTCTTTGCCTGCAAGTGCCTTCTGCTATTGTATCACAGGAAAACAATTTCTTAATAAACCCTCTTCATTCCGATTTTAAAAAAGTAAAAATTATTGCTGCCGAATTATTGGAGCTGGATAAAAGATTAACTATACAATAAAAATGAACAAAGTCTTTTTTATTACCGGTGGAAATATCGGCGACAGAAAAAAAAACCTGGAGACTGCTGCTACATTGTTAGAAAAGCATATTGGCAAAATAATTCAAAGCTCAAGAATATATGAAACGGATGCATGGGGAATAACGGACCAACCTACTTTTTATAACCAGGCACTAATCGTCGAAAGTGAATTTTCCGCACAAGAAGTGATTCGTAAAATTTTAAAAATCGAAGAAGAAATGGGTAGAGTAAGAACGATTAAAAATGCAGCCCGCAGCATTGATATTGACATCCTATTTTTTAATGACGAAACAGTAAACGAACAAAATCTCATAATTCCTCATCCCGAAATAGCCAATCGTCGTTTTGTGTTAATGCCTTTGAACGAATTAGAGCCAAATATGATTCACCCCGTTTTAAAAAAAAGTATCACAGAATTATTATCAATTTGCAAAGATCCGTTGAAAGTAACTCCACTTCCGTCTTTAACGTGATACCGTCTTTTAATAAAATTACTTTAAAGCGGATATTTCCCTTAATCCAAAATGGAGTTGTTATTTTTGACAGCAAAATCAAAACATCGGGGTCAAAAGAATGAAATATAATTTCATCACTATCGAAGGAAATATAGGTGCCGGTAAAACCACTCTGGCGCATATATTGAGTAAGCATTTTAATGCGAGACTCATTCTCGAAGAATTTGCGGACAATCCTTTTTTGCCAAAGTTTTATGAAAACAAGCAGCAGTATGCTTTTCCGCTAGAACTTTTTTTTATGGCGGAAAGATATAAGCAATTAAAAGAACTCTTGCAGACAAAAGACATGTTTCATCACATTACCATCTCTGATTATCTTTTTACCAAATGTCTTTTATTCGCAAAAGTGAACCTGGCCGAAGAAGAATTTTTATTGTATCAAAAACTATTTGATATCATCAATCCCCAATTAGTAAAACCAGATTTACTGATTTACCTGCATACGCCAATAGAGAAATTGAAAGAAAATATCAGGAAGAGAAACCGATCTTACGAGCAATCAATTGAAACGGAATACCTATTTGCTCTGCAGGAAACTTATACAGAGTATATAAAGCAACACAACATCAAGACACTGTTCATTGATGCTTCTAATGCGGATTTTATTGGAAATGAGGAACATTTGAAAACGTTGCTTGATGCTTTGGATAAAGATTACGATAACGGGCAGGATTATTTAATACTTCCCTAAATGAAAGAATCGGATGCAACTTAAAACTGATCCCTTTGCAGCTGTACGAGTCGCTGAATACCGCAACCTATTGATTGGCCGATTCATGTTTATTATGGGACTTAGGATGATGGCAACGCTTATTGGATGGTGGATCTATCTTTTAACTAATGATCCGTTTGCGATTGGACTCGTAGGATTATCCGAAGTATTGCCAGCGCTTTCATTGGCTTTGTATGCAGGTCATGTCATTGACCAAAGTGAAAAGAGAAAACTGCTGTTAAAAGGCGTCGTTCTGTATTTCCTGGCTGCGATTGCTTTAGTTTTTATTTCCGGAAAGTATTTATCTCGACACCTGGATAATCATTGGATAGCGGCCTGTATTTATTTTGTAATCTTTTGTACCGGCATTTTCCGTGCGTTTACCGGACCAGTTTTCAGCGCATTGATTGCCTATATCGTTCCAAGAAACGACCTGCAAAATGCTACTACCTGGAGCCAGGGTACCTGGCTTTCGGCATCAGTAACAGGGCACGCCACAGGCGGATTTTTAATAGCCTTCATCGGTATTACCAGCACGTTGGTTACAATTAGTTTTTTGATTTTTATTTCATTTTTCTTTTTATATAGACTGAAAGCAAAACCTGCTTCCAACATAAAAGGGGCAGTGCGCACCTGGGAGAGTGTTAAAGAAGGTTTGCGATTTGTTTATAAAACAAAAGAACTTTTAGCGTCACTGTCACTCGATCTTTTTGCGGTGCTTTTTGGCGGAGCAGTAGCGCTGATTCCGATTTACGCGCGCGACATTCTAAAAGTTGGTTCAGAAGGTTTCGGCATTTTGAACGGAGCGGCAGACCTGGGTTCTATATTAATTGTAATCATCCTTACTATTTTCCCCGCAAAAAAGAAACAGGGCCAAAAATTAATATTGGCGGTTGGTGGTTTTGGCATTTGCATTTTAATTTTCGGAATTTCAAAGATTTTTCTCCTTTCATTCGCCGCATTAATGGTTTCGGGTATGCTTGATGGTATAAGCGTGGTAGTAAGAGGGACGATTACTCAATTAATGACACCAGACAATATGAGGGGACGAGTAATGAGCGTAAACTCAATGTTCGTAAATTCAAGTAACGAGTTAGGCCAATTCGAAAGTGGCGTTACTGCAAAGCTAATGGGAACGGTTACCTCCGTGATTTTTGGGGGAAGCATGACGTTATTAGTTGTAATATTCACCTGGTTCAAGTCGCCCACTCTTAGAAAAATGGAATATTAAATTAGATGACCGTTCATTTTTAGTAAAAAAATAAATCCTATAGCAATATCGTTTCTCATAATCCGTTCTGTTGATAGTTTTTGAATTATGCTCAAATATTTATTAATAAACGATTTAAAAGTATGATCCAAAAACCGGGAAATTTGAATCGCATTTTTCTCATTTCTTTAATCAAAACAGAAACGCCTTGAAACACCATCTGTTGATTTTTGTATTGATGATTTGCCTTTCGCAAATAGTAAGTGCTCAGGATGTTTCAAAGCAGGTTTCATGTTTGGATTCTACTTTGAAGATTAGAGTGGACAGCCTTAAGAAGCAAATGGCCAGCCGCGGTTTTATTGTTTTGAAAGAAGCAAGTTTGGCGATGGAAAGTGGTTATGAAATGCCCATATTTGTTCCGTTGTCAGAAGGCACCTGGTACGATTTCGCTTTTATCGGCGACATGTCATCAAACCTTTACGAAGTAAAGATGTATGACCATAGCCAGAAGGAGGTAGTATATGAAAAGCATTCCGGCAACGGGGCTCAAGGTAACATGATAAATTTTTCTTACACACCTAAGTTAACGGAATACCATGTGATAAAAACGGTGCAAATGAATTCTCTAAAGAAGAAACAAATCTGTGGCTACGTAATAATGTTTAAGAAAGTAAAATAGGTTTTTTGTTTTTGTGTTAATACTTACCCGGGAATGAATTTTTCCGGGTTTTGTTTTTTATATGCTTCAACATGAAATAGGAAATCATGGTATTTGTTGATTCACTGTATCGAATAATTCAAGGAATAATCTTATCCGGCCTTTTCAAGTATGTGCTATTCCGACATATGTGGCGCGATCTTTTAAACTTAGAAAACATAAACAGATACCGTAATGAAAAAAGCCTTTCAAATATGAAAGGCTTTGTAGCACGTACGGGATTCGAACCCGTGATTCCTCCGTGAAAGGGAGGCGTCTTAACCCCTTGACCAACGCGCCGTTTTGTTTTAAGGACGGCAAAGATACTCCGAGGGAGTTTTGTCTCCAAATATTTTCTTCTTAGTTCAAATAATAAAATTAGTTAGACGAAAACAATTAGAATTTCGGACATGGGATTCCCTTAAATCCTGGAGGACGTTTAACATAAATCAAAGAAATTTCCATTCCGCCCTTGCTTTGAGATGCAGCTTTTAATCCGGATACATTTACATCATAACTAGCGCCTAATCTAAAACCTGAAAATTCAAGGCCTACATAAGGAATGATGGCATCATTAAAACGATACCACAGACCTACATAGACATTTGACGGAGCGTCGCTTTGATCATCAATTGGGGCTGCAAGCGCACCACCAACTACTACCTCACTTGCACCAGCCTGGTATTGATAGATGCCGCTGGTATGAAGTGTTAGAATATCCGACACCGGGAAATATCCTCCGGCGCTTATAGTTGTTCGTGGAGCTACGTCCCAGCTTGCTCCAGTGAAACTTTCATGAGGATGATTAATATGGTACATTGAAGCGCCAACATAAAAATTATTATTTTCATTGGTTGAAGTTGAATATAATAATCCTGCATTTATATCCAGGTAATTGGCAGTCAGATTTTGATTGTCAAATACTTCCTGTGTAACACCGGTGAATCCAAATGGCGTAAGCTGATCTGCAAAGTACAATTTGGTGTTATCTAGTTTCTTTTGGCCATAAGATCCCTGGAAGCCAATGCCTATAGTCTGGAGGCCGTCTTCATCGAGGGCTTTATGATAAGAAGTGGACAAGCCAATATAATTGCTTGTCAGAACGCCGCTTCCGGCTTTATCTGTAAGCGCTATAACGCCAACGCCCCACCTGTCATAGTCTGGAAGTTTATTTTTTAAAATGTCAAAATCAACGCTGATGGTAGAAGTAGTATACACATTATTGAATGCAGGCCATTGATTGCGATAATTTCCGGCCACTCTGACGGTTCCATCAAATTTCCCTGTAAATGCAGGATTGAGAGTGAGCGGAGACGCGAAAAATTGCGAAAAATGAGGGTCTTGTGCTTTAGCAAAAAATGCCAGACACAAAAATAAACTCAAAATAGCAGCGGTCTTTTTCATCTTAAACAAAATTCAGGAGTTTAAAGGTAAGTTATGGTTACGAATTATTTTACAGATTACGAAAATCAATATTTAATGCTTTTCCCCGCTACATTTGCACTTTCACCCCAAAAGCTAAATCGCCAGCATCACCAAGGCCAGGGACAATATATCCTTTCGCAGTTAATTCCTCATCAATATCGCCGCACCAGATCGAAGCCTTTGGTTCGGCACGCAATACGTATTCAATACCAACCGAACAGGCAAGTGCACACGCAATATGAATTTCTGCCGGATTGCCTGCTTCGCGAATGAATTGTAATGTTTTTACAAGTGAAGCCCCGGTGGCAAGCATCGGATCTGAAAGAATTACCACTCGTCCTTCCATTTCAGGGCAACTAATATAGTCCAGGCTTATTTCAAAACTTCCATTTGAATTGTGTTTGCGATATGCGCTAATAAAGGCGTTATCTGCCTTGTCAAAGTAATTAAGAAAGCCATTATGCATAGCAAGGCCCGCACGCAAAATAGTGGCCAATACAGGCTGCTTTTCTAAGACCTTACATTTGGAAATTCCTAACGGCGTAGTAATCTCTTTTTCCACCCAAGGCAATTTTTTGCTGATTTCATAAGCACATACTTCCGCAACCTTTTCCAGATTACGACGAAATCTTTGACGATCAGATTGTATTTCCAAATCTCTCAGTTCGCTTAGCCAGTTACTTACTAAAGAATGTTTGTCGCTAAGATTTACTACCATTTATTAATTTTTAATGGCATTAAAGATAGGTGTCAATATTGAAAGTTATAAATTTGAACGAAATTATACCTGATATTTTTCGGATCCAAAAATTAAAAAACGGAATTATTTTTTTATGATATACAATGCTATCGGCCTGATGAGTGGAAGTTCACTGGACGGTCTGGATGTGACCTACGCCGAATTCAATGAAAAAGCAGGCAAATGGGATTACGAAATAAAATGCGCGGCATGTGTTGAATATGATGAAACGTTGACACGAAAATTGAAAAATGCCACGCAGCTTTCTGCGAAGGATTATCAATTGCTACACGCGGATTATGGCCGATACTTAGGCGAAATGGTTAACCAGTTTATTGAAAAATTCCATTTGGAACATAAGGTAAATTTAGTGGCCTCTCACGGCCATACCACTTTTCATTCACCCGAAAAAAGAATGACGCATCAGATAGGCGATGGTGCGGCAATTGCTGCACTCACCCAACTTCCGGTCGTAAGCGATCTTCGTGCAATGGATGTTGCCTTGGGCGGACAAGGTGCACCAATAGTACCTTTGGGAGAAAAACTATTATTTCCGGACTATCACTATTTCTTAAACATTGGGGGCATTGCTAATGTTTCTATCAATAGTAAACAAACAAATAATGAGGATTCTTCTTTGAGCTCTAAAGAAATTATTGCTTTTGATATATGCGCTGCAAACAGGGTCTTAAATATGTTTGCCTCCGAAAAAGATTTGGCTTATGATGAAGATGGGAAAATGGCTTCGGCAGGAAAAATACATGACGGGCTTTTGGAGAAATTGAATGCATTAGATTTTTATAAACTGCCTCCTCCAAAATCGTTGGCAAATAGTTTCGGAACAGATATTATTGTCCCCTTAATAAAAAGTTTCAATTTAAGTACCGAAGATTCGCTTCGCACTTATGTGGAACACATTGCAATACAGGTAAAAAACGCACTGGAAACAGAATTTTCAAACACGGTTGTTCAAAAATTGATGATTACCGGAGGCGGGGCGTTTAATAAATTCCTGATCCAAAGAATCTCAAAGCGCCTGGAAGAAGTCAATTTTGAAATCTACATTCCAGAGGCTGATGTGGTTATTTATAAGGAGGCGCTGATAATGGCGTTGTTGGGCGTTTTGAGATGGCGCGAGCAATATACAATCTTGTCTTCCGTAACGGGGGCTTCGCGTAATAGTATTGGTGGTGCTTTATGGTTGGGCACAGAGGCATAAGCAACATTTTCTTTAAGAAATAATTAATCTTTTTCCGTTATTATTTTATTTAGTTTTCATTTTTAAAAAGCATATAGCATGAAAAAATATTTCCTCTTAATTCTTGCAAGCGCATTTATTTGCGCATGCGGCACAAACACCGAAACAAAGACTAAAGTTGACAAAGAAAGCTATGTTAATACTAAGGAAGAACTATTAAAGAAGGAACAAAAATCACCCCAATATTTTTTAGAAGCTAAAGGAAAGAACAAAAAGAACCTTCTCGGCCAAACGGTAGTAAAAGGAACGATACATAACAATGCAGCGATAGCAGTTTATAAAGATGTGAATGTAAAATTATCTTTCTATTCAAAAACGGGAGCTTTGTTGGAAACAGATAAAGAAACAGTTTATGAAACGATAGAACCAGGGGAATTCAAAGATTTTAAAACGAAATATTTTGCGCCAAAAGGTACTGATAGCGTATCGTTGGAAGTATTGGGCGCGACGGCACTGTTAAAATAAAATGCTGGGATATATCATTCTTTACCCGCACTTTTATCGGTTTTGTTTTTGAAATAATCCAATATTGTACCCCACTCTGAATTGGACAATACTTCTTCCATAAGAGTCAACGTAAGGCGAATTTGCTTCGCCAATCACATCCCACGAGAGTGACATATAATAATAGGTGTTGCCCCCTTTTTGTCTTCCACCTGCGTAACCGAAGCCCAATAGCAAACTACTGGCTCCAGAATGAGTCGTTTGCGATGGCTCACCGGGAATGCCGGGTATATATTTCTGGGACATAAAATTATGCTCGTATTGAGCAGTGGCAAATAAAAAATTGAGAGGAAACAATCGGACAAACGCACCGGGCCCATACGTAGTTAGATTTATCTTAGCTGGGGAAGTAGGATCGCTTTGCGATAAATAATTCCAGTTGAATGTAACGCCCGCATCCATCCAGTCGGTCAGGCTCATCCCAAACTGCGGCGTAAGGCCTATCATAGTTAACCCGCTTGCAAACCCCAGGTTAGCGCTTCCTCCAGTAAATAATTTATATTTGGGAAAGGACTTTTTTACGTCAGAATTATCGTTCTGTTCCTGTGCGTACGCATGGAAATACAATGGGACCAAAAGGAGGAAAATCGCTTTCTTCATGAAGAATCAATTATTGATTATAGAAAATTGCACACACGAAACTAAGCTAAGGAGCCTTTAATAAATAGTTAATATCAACTAAGGGATCTCTTGGAATTAAAACTAAAACAATCTGTTAACCAACGGATATTTGTTCTGAATTGGGAAAGAAAATTATTTCGTATTTTGAACCAATGAAAAAACGGATCCTTTTTGTACTTACGGGGTTAATTATCTTATTTTCTTCGTGTTCTATTTCTAAAAAAATTAACCGTCCGGCAAAGGAATATCTTTTAGATAATCCGGCATTCACGTCAGCACATACAGGTATCAGCATTTATGAACCTGCGACCGGAAAGTACTGGTATAATTATCAAAGTGAAAAATACTTTACTCCAGCCAGCAATACCAAATTAGCTACCTGCTATGCGGCTATGAAATACCTTGGCGACAGCCTTATCGGGGTAAAGTACAACGAGATCAATGATAGCACGGTGATTATAAAAGGAATGGCGGACCCCACTTTTCTTCACAGTGATTTTGAAAGAAATCCTGTTTTTGATTTTCTAAAAAAATATCGTCATATTGAGATTATCAATCCACAATTTGATGATTACTTAGGTAGCGGCTGGAGTTGGGGCGATTATCTCGATTACTACATGGCGCAGAGAAGCGCGTTTCCTGTGCATGGAAACACTGTCCAGGTAGATTGGAAAAATGATCAAACGCTTTCCTTTATTCCGTCTTATTTTCATAGGTTATCTTTAGTCAAAGAAAGTTTGTCCACAGGCTACCAGGTAAGCAGGCCGTGGAATTTCAATGATTTCACTTTTACAAATGGCACTACCAAACATTCTCAAATTCCATTTACACCTGACGAAAAAACCTTGATCGCTTTATTAAAAGATACGCTAAACGCAGATATAAAAACCGTTACCGATTATAGCGGAAATCTAACCGGAATCATTCATTCGCAACCTACGGATACTTTATTGAAAACAATGATGCACCAAAGCGATAATTTTTTTGCGGAACAAAGTTTATTAATGGTTAGTCAGCAATTAACCGGCACCATGAATGACCAGAAAGTAATTGACACTTTGCTAGCGACAGATTACAGCGGCATGCCTCAGAAATCAAATTGGGTAGATGGTTCAGGATTGAGCCGTTACGATTTATTTTCTCCAAAAGACTTTGTTTATATTCTGAACAAAATGAAAAACGATTTTGGAATGGAGAGAATAAAGAATATTTTACCCACCGGCGGCACGGGAACTGTCAGCAGTTACTACCGCGCGGACAGCGGCTATATTTTCGTAAAAACAGGAACATTAAATGGAGTGGTAGCTTTAAGCGGTTTTTTATACACAAAGAAAAATAAGCTTCTTTTATTTTCCATCCTGGTAAATAATCATACCAGCTCTGCAACAAGCATAAGGCAAAATATAGAAAAATTCATTCAAACAGTTCGGAACAGGTTTTAGAATAATCGACCAAACTCATTGAATGACGGCAGTAAACCAATAAAAAAAGGCAATTTCTATTTAGGTAAAACAAAAGGTGAAAAACTCGATTCGTTAAAAATTATTAAATCATTCCCGAAAACTAAAATGCATTTGGGCAGCTTCATTTAATTTTGTATTTTTATCCGGCATGCGATTTTTACAATACATACAGGATTTATTTTTATGCACTAAAGGTGCGTACATAGCGGCTTGTGCATGTAGTATAAAAGAAACCTACCTTTTAAATCAGTTTCTTTACCCAAGGCTTAAAGTCTTAGAATCTTTAGCCCCGTACCATATTTAATAATAATAGTTACGGGGATTCTCCACTTCGTTTTATTTATTTTTTAACTAATTAAGAAATTCCAATTTTTTAATCATAAGAATTTTTTTCTAACCAATAAATTTATTTAATTATAAAAATTTACAACTATGTCAACAACAACCTTAATCGCCAACGATGTAATACTTCTAAAGGAAGATTTTGAAATTTTAAACAGTTACGTAAAAAACCAGCACGGGATGCAGGTAAACGAGAAGGAAAATTTCGGGAAATTATATGGGGAAATTAAAAAAGCTCAAATAGTGGACCCGGAAGATTTTCCATCTGATGTTGTTCGCCTGGGCTCCTCAGTGGTAGTTAAAGATCTTGAAACAAAAAGAGATCTTGAAATCACGATCGTTTTACCGCAACAGGCCGATATCAAACAAAAAAAGATTTCAGTATTGGCGCCAATAGGCACTGCACTCATCGGTTTTAGAAAAGGCCGAAAAGTTAGCTGGAACGTACCAGCGGGTAAAAAAGATTTTAAAATTATGGAAGTGAAAAATTCGCACCTTCCGTAAGAGATACTTTTAAATATTACTATCATGAACTACGCATATTATATTCCAGTCATTCTTATTCTCCTCGTTACACCACTTGTAATAGCAGGCGCATGGATAAAGGGGAATAACCGAAAGAAAACAAAAGGAATACTAAGAAAGCAATTTGAAAATTTTGCAATTAGAAATAATTGTAACTATCCGTAGTGTAATATATTTTAAAAATCATATAAGACAGCTTCTTGTTTTCAATTTTCTGATAGTTACGCACATTAATTTTCCGGGTTTAAAAAATCTGTTTTTTGTTCACATTTTTTGTCTAAAATAAGTTGATTTTGTTGATT
>DATCFI010000041.1:0-19886 GCA_036509585.1 Hanamia sp.
TTAAACTCATTCCTGTAAACATGGCTAATAATTTTAGCTCAAATATACTAATATTATTAGCTTAAAACAAATACTATTCAATTCATCACGACCTATCTGCTTTATTCTATAAATTAATAACTCCAGAGATTTTGTTCGTAATCAAATATCTCATTCTTAATCTTATCACCTTGTAGCAATTGAAGAATAGGACTGTTTTTTAATCCAGTTTGAGTACTTAAAGACTGGTTATAAGGATTATCGAGCGTGCTCTTAATTATTCGTCCGTGGAACATTCTCGATTCAAACAAATCTTCCCAACTCATACGTGCTCCATAGTTCTTGCCATTGTACACAAAATACTTGGCAAAAATGGGACGCATATCGGGATAATAAACCCAGAAAAGTTCGGTTGGTCCAAGATCAACACCTGATGAAGTAATCACATGTTTTACAGGAGCGATACCCAGTATTCTCCAGAATAAACGCGAACTCTGCTTGTCAAAAATGACTTCTTCTTTTATATGGAATACATAAAAGGAATCAAGATTCACTTCTGCCATTGTTTCTCTGGTGCCGGAAACGTTTCCTAAAGAATCGTACAAAGGCACTGAAACAGTTCCTCCGGAAATCTTTTTAGCAACTTCTGCCTTTGTCATTGGTGTTGTAAACCTGTCATCAACCGGGTCAAAAGCTGTCACACCTCCATTATCTGGACCCTCCTGGATGGCTTTGAAAAGAATAGAAATAAATCTTTGATTACCGTTATCTTCATCGGCCGAATACCTGAAAGGAAGGTTCATCTTTTCACGTGTATCTATTTCACGCCAAACCCTTTCGTCATAAGCCGCGTCTTCAGCACGAAGATTCTGATAAGGCAATGGCGTTCTGTCTGCGATCAATGCGTTATGGTTATCAAGCGCTGTTTCAGGCCGCAACGACTTTTTTACAACCGCTATAGGAAGACTATCTACTGGTGGAGGTGCCACCACTACCGCAGTATCCACTTTTACAGGTTGTACTGCTGCCGTTGTTTTTGCCGCTGTAGTTTTCTTTGCGGTTCGCTTTTTGGCAGTACGCTTCTTTGTTTGGGCATCTGCGATGTTGCAAAATAATCCCACACTCAGAATCACCATTACACATTTAATCATTAAATTTTTCATAGCCATTTATTTTTATTCTTAGTATTTTAATATAAAATGAAGCCAGGTCCGGTAATACTTCTTACCACTCCATCTGGTCCCTGCACTTTCACATTATCAAAGGTAACAGATGTACCCGGAACACATTTTTGAAGTTGACTGCTGACCGCTGCCAGGCTTCCTCCATGTATTTCAGCAGACTGAACATTGGGGAAGTTAGCTCCCGAGAAATACATCGTTGCACTCACAATATTGAATCGCGCATCAAAGTCAAAGTTTTCCAGGTCTGCACGTGCAAAGCTCTGATTTTTAAATACCACTGATTGCACTCTTCCTCCATTATTGGGACCTACTTTTATAACAGGGTCGGGAATTCTTTTAACTCTGAAATCGTAGGTACTGCTTTTGCCATCAGCGATTACAGATATAGAGGCTTTTCCGACAGTTTTTACGTTTACATCAAATTTACCAGGCACACTTGATTTGGTAATAGATCCACCAGCCATCGAAACAGTGGTTTTGTCCCATCCCGTACCGGAAGAGATAGTTACCGGATTAGGAACACCTATGTAAAACACATTCATCTTGTCAAGCATTACTGCTGCCCCACCGGGTGTGCCAACCACATACGTTACCGGCTCAGTCTTTGTTTGCATTTTACCATTTTCATCTTTAAAAGTAACTGTTACATTCACAGTATGCGAACCGGAACCGCTAACCTTTGTACTATAAGTGCCTTGGCCTTGCGAAACCGGCACGTTACTTCCGTTAATTGAAATAGTGGGAGTTGCTGCAGAGCTATATGCGCCTACTCCAGCTGTAATCTGTAAATCCTGCCCTGGCATTAAATAGTTCGAATTTTGTCCAACCAAAATACCTACCTGGTCCATGTGCACCTCTACGGCGCCAATCTGTGAGTGGCAGTAGGTAACAACCATGCTTTCTGCATTTTTAATATTATTCTGAAATTTACTAAGCATGGTCAATGCAGCAACAGTTGGCGTCATGTGAAAGAACGTTTGAGTGAAATCTTTTTTGGTACCATCCTGTGCCGCCGGAGGCGTTGTATTTACCGGAAATATGGCGGCAAACTCATGTTTGATAGAAGAGTCTTCGGGCATACCGATCTTAAGCATATCTGCTTTATATTGATCTAGTTTTTTACGCAACTCTTCACCTTTGCCATTAGTTTCAAATAGCCTGGTAGAGGCATCAAGGTTATCTTCTCTATAATCTTGAATGCTATCCTTCCCAGCCGGATTGTATTTCATTCTAAGATCAGCAGCTTTCAGCAAGTCTGTCTTAAGACCGTCTATATACTTTGTCATATCATCCGAAAGCGCTTTCGCGGTCATTGCTCTGGGTTCCCAAATTTGTGCCTTTTCTTTAGATACGGGGTTGGTGAGCTTTTCTTTAAGTGATTCATACAAGGTGTTATTAGATGCGGATATATTGTTATTAGAAGTTATCAAACTTGTATTTACAACTTTAAACGCATTAATTACCTCGTTTGATACATTCAGGGCAAGGATGGCCGTAAGTACAAGGTACATTACGTTTATCATCTTTTGCCGTGGATCTTTGGGTAGTCCTGCCATGTTATTTGAATTTAACTGTTAGTTTTTATAGCGCCGGAATTACCGGCTAATTGGATTATAATTATTTATGATTCTTATTGTCTTCCCTGCATTGCGCTTAGCATGTTGCCATATACCTGGTTTAATTTAGTCAGGTTATTAGCCAGGTTACTGATCTGGGCTTTTGTTGCCTGTGCATCATCTACAGTTGAAACCATTACTTCGCTCGCTTTAGCCATTTTACCATAGAAACTATTCAAAGTTTTAAGATGGTTATTACTTTCATTCAATTCTAATTCGTAGATCGTATTTAATGAGCCAAGATTTTTGGTAAGCACCTGCACCTGCTCATGGAAGCCTTTAGCGCTGTCAGCAGCAATATTGAAGTTACCCATTGTAGCGGCAGAACTGGTATAAGCATCTTTCATTAAACCAAGAGCACTGGTAGCCTCTTTTGTTTTAGCCGAAAAATCACCCGTTGATTTTACCACATCGCCTACTTCACCAATTTGTGAAACAGTTACGCCGAGTTTTTGGAAATTCTCACCAAGCCTTTTCATATTTGCAGGAGTGATTTCTGCATCTTTCATCATTTTTTCCATGGAATCTAATGCAGGATTGCCTTCAGACACCACTTTTTGAGGAGCCGTTGCGTGGGCTACTGCATGCGGTTGTGGTTTTACCCATTCTATAACAGCATACACCATGAAAATGGCTGTCTCCGTCCACATCCCAATGGTTAGCATTGTATCTGCGTAAGATTGGTGAGTTAATTTTGCCCATGCAGCAAAAATCACGACTGCAGCACCTGCACTTACAAGTACGTCTACAAGGGTCAAAAAGTTTCTTTTAGGTTGTTGGCTCATAATAATTGAAATTTAATTGTTTGGGTTATTTTTTTGGGGTTATTTTTTAATAATTTTTTTAAAATGTTTGCATAAAACAGCTCTATTAATTTTTTAATGTATTAATAAAAACTGTAAAATGTTGAACTAAAATTTAATCTATGGAATTGTTTTTTCTTTGCTTAAGTTAACTATTGCTTACTTTTTTTTGCTGGCAGAAGGTGGTAAATCAATCACGCAACGAAAACCGATGTATGATTTTGCCGTATCCTGGTATTCAAAAGTACGAGTACTTGTTTGCAGATAATACCCAACATCTTTCCAGCTACCGCCGCGAACCACTTTACGTTTCATACGCGGAGGATCCTGATCTTTTGCATTCCACCGGATAGTGGGATTCATATCGCTCATAAAATTATATCCCCCTTCATAATACAGGGATGAAGTCCATTCAGCTACATTACCTGCCATGCAATACAAACCAAAATCGTTAGGCCAGTAAGCGTCAGCACGAACGGTGTAGAATCCACCATCTTCAGGGTAGTTACCACGGCCTGGTTTAAAGTTGGCCAGTAAGCATCCTTTCCTGTTTCTAAGGTACGGACCACCCCATGGATAAGGAGATTGTGACCTTCCGCCTCTTGCGGCATATTCCCATTGAGCCTCAGTAGGCAAACGGAAGTCTGTTTCGGCGGCTCTTTTCTTACTAATTAAAAATGAATTTAAGGTTTGTGTTCTCCATTCGCAGAATGCAGTTGCCTGCTTCCAGTTAACTCCTACAACAGGATAATTTCCAAATGCAGGGTGGCTATAATACTGTTTAGACATTGGCTCGTTGTAAGAGTAAGCGAAATCTCTCACCCACACCAACGTATCCGGATAAATTGGAATGTCTTTCTTAATGATGAATTTACTCCGGGGAACATTTGGATCGCGATTAGCGGCTGCTGCATCATAGTCAAATGTTTCTGAATGGTATACAATTTTATTAGGATCTATCTCTTTTCTTCCAAAAATACGATTGTCAGGAGTAATAATCATGGCATCTATTTTTTCCATTGTGGCCTTGTCGTCCCATTTGATGGTTTTCATTTTTGACTCGTCAATGTATTCATTCCCGTCAGCTCCTTGTTTTACATATCCCATTAATTTGGCCGCAATAGAATCACGTACATAATTGGTAAACTGACGATACTCATTGTTTGTAATCTCAGTTGCATCCATCCAAAATCCATTAATAGACACCTGCTTATTCCGGGCCGTATAGGTATAATTGACATCTTCATCACTTGGTCCCATGTGAAAAGTTCCAGGTGGAATATATACCATTCCAGGCGGTTTTGGTAAGACGTAGCGCGCTTCCGGCGCTACTCCGTGCAACTGTCCATCATTCGGAAGTCCTTTCGATTTTCCGAATTTACCGCAACTTGGAAATGCGACAGCAGCGATTGCTAATGTTGTGAAAAACTTGTTTTTCATTTGTTTTAACTTTGAGGGTAAGGGCAAATGTAATATTAATTTAAAAATCTCTAGCTTTTTTTGAGTATTTCTCGATAAATATTAACCGCCATTTGTATTAAACGAGCAAGTATTTTAATTATTGTAAAAAAGAGTCAAATAATTATGCTGTTAAAGTCGGAAGAAATAAGAGGTTTTCTGTGGAATTGAAAAACTAAAACTACAAAAAACTATCTAAAAAAAATAAATCTGATAAGAAAAATGAAAGATATTTCCTATTTTATTAAAAAACCACTTTTCGCTTTTTCACTCCGCTAATTTTTTATAGGCCACTAGATGTTGTAATACAGTTCGTTTTACAGTAAATAAATATTTATTCATTATTCTTAATTTTTCATTGCCTATCTATTATTAACTATTAAATAACAAGAGCATTAGTTTGTCAACTTATAATCCGAAAATGATTAAATACTAAATTTGCATACTTCAATATGGTCAAAAAAGAGCAACAGGAATTTTCAGAAATATATACGGAAAATGACAACATAGAGGTTTTCGGTGCGAGGGAACATAACCTCAAGAATATAGATATTTCTATTCCCAAAAACAAACTGGTGGTAATAACCGGAATTAGCGGCAGCGGAAAATCTTCGCTGGCCTTTGATACCATTTTCTCGGAAGGTCAACGGCGTTACATGGAAAGCTTTTCTGCTTATGCGCGCCAATTTATGGGCGATATGGAACGGCCCGATGTGGATAAAATTACCGGCCTTTCGCCGGTCATTTCGATAGAACAAAAAACAACTAACAAAAATCCGCGCAGTACAGTCGGAACTGTTACAGAGGTTTATGATTTTTTGCGATTGCTTTTCGCACGAATAGGGGAGGCTTACAGCTATAACACCGGAAAAAAGATGGTAAAATGGAGCGAAGAAGAAATTGTTTCTAATATTTTATCGAAATTTCCCAACAAAAAGATAATTATCCTGGCACCCCTCGTACGAGGCAGAAAAGGGCACTATCGTGAATTGTTTGAAGAAGTAAGAAAGAAGGGCTTTCTTAAGATAAGAATCGATGGCGAGATAAAAGATCTGGCGCCGAAGATGCAGATTGACCGCTATAAAATTCATGATATCGAACTCGTGATTGATAGGCTATCAGCCGATACAGATCAAAAAGTAAGGCTCAATGAAAGCGTACAAAAAGGATTGCAATTGGGAAATGGATTATTATTCCTTTTACTAAACGATACCAATCAATTAGTGCAATATAGCAGACAATTAATGTGCGAAGATTCGGGGATTAGTTATGAAGAACCTTCGCCAAACGCGTTTTCATTTAATTCTCCTTATGGTGCTTGTCCGGTTTGTAAAGGCCTTGGAAATGTTTACCAGGTAAACCTCGAAGCCATTGTTCCGGATGATAAATTAAGTATTAACGAGGGCGGCATTGAACCGCTGGGAGAGGAGAGAGATGCCCATGTTTTTAAACAAGTCCAGCAGCTATCACGAAAACACAAATTCAGTCTTGATAAGCCAATAAAAAGTCTTCCGGAAAAGGCTTTGAATCTGGTATTATTTGGAAATGAAAACAAACCGGCTGAGAACAATAATAATGAAGAATCTTCTGCTGAAATTGTTGCTGAAAACGAATACCCATCCGGAGATTATGAAGGAGTGGTAAATGTGATCAAGAGATGGTTTCATTCTGACACAACCAACGACAGCCTTAGGGGATGGGTTGAAAAATTCATGGCGTTGAAAACTTGTCCTTCCTGCGATGGCAAGCGGTTGAAAAAAGAAAGCCTTTGGTTCAAAATTGATGGAAAAAATATTGCTGAATTAAGTGAAATGGATCTTGTAAAATTATCAAACTGGTTTGAAGGGATTGAAAAGAGATTGAGCAAAAAGCAAAATATTATTGCAAGGGATGTTTTAAAAGAAATTAGAGAAAGGGTTCAGTTTCTGCTTGATGTAGGATTGACCTATCTTTCGTTGAATCGGCCATCTAAAAGCCTGAGTGGTGGCGAGTCACAGCGCATACGGCTGGCCACACAAATTGGATCGCAGCTCCAGGGCATCACCTACATTTTAGATGAACCGAGCATCGGCCTCCATCAGCGGGATAATCATCAATTAATAAAGGCATTAAAAAATTTAAGAGATATTGGAAATAGTGTTTTGGTGGTAGAGCACGACAAAGATATCATGCTTGCTTCCGATTATTTAATTGACATCGGCCCCGATGCGGGCAAGTACGGTGGCCAGGTAGTTGCAAAGGGAACTCCGGCTAATTTTCTCAAACTAAATACACTTACCTCTTCTTATTTGAATGGAGACGTGAAAATAAAGATTCCCGAAACGAGACGAAAAGGAAATGGCCATTCGCTTGTCTTAAAAGGTGCTTCGGGAAACAATTTAAAAAATGTAAATGCCACTTTCCCGCTCGGGAAATTTATTTGCGTTACCGGCGTAAGCGGTAGTGGAAAATCTACATTAATTAATGAAACATTATACCCAATCCTCAGCTTTCATGCTTACAAAAGCAAAGCAATTCCGCTTCCATATAACACTATTGAAGGCTTGGAATTCATTGATAAGGTGGTAGAAATAGACCAATCGCCGATTGGTAGAACTCCGAGAAGTAATCCTGCAACTTATTGCGGATTTTTTACAGACATAAGAACGCTTTTCGCCGCAATACCCGAGGCAAAAATCAGGGGATACAAGCCCGGACGCTTTTCCTTCAATGTAAAAAGTGGCCGATGCGAGGTATGCCAGGGTGGCGGAATGAGGGTAATAGAAATGAATTTTCTGCCTGATGTTTATGTGAAATGCGAAAAATGCGATGGAAAAAGATATAACCGCGAAACGTTGGAAATAAGATATAAAGGGAAATCGATTAGTGATGTACTTGAAATGACGGTGGATGAAGCGGTAGAATTCTTTAAAAATGTTCCCTATCTCTATCGAAAAATTAAAGTCTTGCAGGAAGTTGGACTTGGATATATCACACTGGGACAAAGTGCTGTTACCCTAAGCGGTGGCGAAGCACAAAGGGTAAAATTATCTACCGAATTAAGCAAACGAGATACAGGAAAAACATTTTACATTTTAGATGAACCGACCACCGGTCTTCATTTCAGAGACATCCAACATCTGGTTGACGTATTGAATAAACTGGTGGATAGAGGCAATACCATATTAGTAATTGAACACAATATGGATATCATTAAAATTGCCGATTACCTTATTGATCTGGGACCTCAGGGTGGCGACGCTGGTGGCAAGATTTTGTTTGAGGGAACTCCCGAAAAACTCGTGGAAGTAAAGCAAAGCTTTACCGGTATATTTTTAAAAGAAGAATTGATCGCAAAGTAAAGAAGTCTCACTTTCTTTTTCGGCAACAAACTCACGTTTAAGATCTTTTTTTAAAATCTGCTTGGACACCGCGTCATACTTGCAACATGCTCATCATATTTATTTTTATAAATAGGTCCAAGTCTGATCCCAAATTTAAGAAAGGTAGTAAAGTAAGAATCGTTTTGATTTGGATTTCCTCGTTGGGTCCCCGGGGAATTTCTTGAAAGCCCCGGATTTACAATAGCAAAAACTTTATCTGAAATTTGCCTGGCAATGGCTGCGTCATGTGGGGATAAATATTTATCAAACAGATTAGGATCAATATAAGTAGTACTCACATCATCGATATAGTCTGTAAAGGATTTTCTCAATAGAATTTCTAAACTCACTGTAATGCGGGGAGAAACATAATACTTAAAACCTACGCCCATTGGTATGTTTACCTGGTTAAGCGAATATTCTTTTCTGTCAGGATACTCAGGAAACCCTTCACCTTCGGTATGTAAAGGCCGTAAATAATACCATGTTTTTACTCCATTTGCATCTATCAAAGAACCTTGTGGATTAAAATGCAAATATCCAACACCGATTACTCCATAAGGTCTGAGCCGGGGCGAATAATCCGGATCGTTCTTGTGAAGTAACATTAGTGGATATAGTTCTCCTGCTAAATAAGTTTCAAAAATATTCGATCTAAAATCCAAGTTTCGTTGTTTTCTGTATAATTCATCTTCTCCTTTAGTAGTAATGAGTTGATCCTCTCCAGCGATTTTACCATATTGTACCGCAAGCCTCACCCCCATCCATTCGTTCGGATAATATGTAGCAAAACCACCAACCATTATTTGAGTTAACGGCAAATTCAGATCTTTAACAAATCGTTGTCCTTTTCCAGCGTGCCCCCCAAGATCCCCAAGAAAAAAAGAAGGGCCTATATCCAACCCAATTTCAAATCTTGATTTCTCGTTGCCTATTATAATAGATTGGGAATAACTTGTTTTAGAAAGTGAAACACATAGCATGATAAACATGAAACACGTAAGGCATAAGGTATGTAAACGTTTTTTCATTAGGAATAGATTTCTTTTTCGATAAATAGGATTCATGTATCACCAAATTCTTATTTTTGGTAACATCCTACTTAACGGTTTACGTTAACCTTATATTGTATTTATAACTCGCTGGAATTATTTTCTCATCAGGAGGTGCTCTATTCCATCTTCAAGATAAACATCTCCAAGTTGCACAAAAGAGAACGATTCGTAAAAGTGTTTTAAGTATAGCTGAGCGCTAATTTTTATAGAGATAGGTCCAAATAAACGATAGACCCCGGAAATTGATTTTTCCATGAGCAGTTTTCCTAACTCTTTTCTTCTGAAAGAAACAGAAACACAAACCCTGCCGATAGATGCAGCGTCAGGATAGGAAATCCCGGGTTTCAACAATCGTGCATAAGCGATTAAAATATCCTTGTCCCAAGCCAGGATATGAAATGCTTTCTGGTCTTTGTTGTCGCAATCCTGGTAAATGCAATTTTGTTCCACAACGAAAACCTCATTGCGCAATTGAAGGACTTTATAAATCTCTTCAGAAGTCAATCCCGAAAATGATTTGCATTGCCAATTGATCATGTTGGTGAATCGTGAATTTGGGTATTTGTTGATTTACTGTTTGTCAACGCTAAAGGCTAAAAGCTTAAAGAATAAGAATCTCAATAATTTGTTCGTTTACTAATTCTCAAAACTCAATGCCTAATATCCATACTTTTCCTTCCATCTTAGTTTTAAAAATTTACGCAACTCTTCTTCTCTCGCATTCTTTCCGGGATCATAAATCAATGTATTCTTAATCTTCTCAGGAAGGAATTCCATCTCAACAAAATTGTTTTCAAAACTATGCGCGTATTTGTAATTTTTTCCGTAATTCAATTCCTTCATTAATTTAGTTGGTGCGTTTCTGATCGCTAACGGAACTGGTAAATCTCCATGTTCTTTTACCAGCGATTGTGCCTTACCAATGGCCGCCACCGCCGCGTTACTTTTTGGCGAAGAAGCCAGATAGGTGGCGCATTGAGACAAAATAATATTTGCTTCGGGATACCCAATCATATTTACTGCCTGGAAAGTATTGGTAGCTAAAACCAGCGCGGTAGGATTCGCGTTTCCAATATCTTCACTGGCCAGGATTACCATTCTTCGCGCAATAAATTTTACATCTTCTCCTCCTTCTATCATTCGTGCCATCCAATACACAGCCGCATTGGGATCGCTGCCCCTTATAGATTTTATAAACGCTGAAATGATATCATAGTGCTGCTCACCTTTTTTATCATAGAGCGCCACTTTTTGTTGAGCCGCGTTTACTACAGCGTCATCAGTTATTATTACTTTTTCTTTTGAATTATCTTTTAAAGAAAGCTGGTTCACGGTAAGTTCCAGCAGATTTAATAACCTTCTTGCATCACCACCTGATAAATTAATCAAGGCTTCCGTTTCCTTTATTTCGATATTTAATTTCGATAGAAGAACATCTTCTTTTATAGCTTGATTTATCAATTTCTTCAGTCCTTCATTGTTCAATGATTTTAAAATATAAACCTGGCAACGGCTTAACAAAGCACTGTTTACTTCAAAAGATGGATTCTCCGTCGTAGCGCCAATCAATGTAACAATTCCTTTTTCTACAGCACCAAGTAGCGCGTCTTGCTGGCCTTTATTAAAACGATGAATTTCATCTATAAATAAAATTGCGTTTTGTTCATGCTTTGCTTTTTCAATAACTTCCCTTACGTCTTTTACGCCCGATGAAATAGCGCTAAGCGTATAAAAAGGAACATGCAAAGCATGAGCGATAATATTCGCAATCGTCGTTTTACCCACGCCTGGTGGCCCCCACAAAATCATCGAAGGAATTTTTTTATTTTCAAGGGCAACCCGCAAAATACTTCCATCACCTGTTAGATGCTCCTGCCCTATCAGCTCGCTTAATGTTATCGGCCGGAGCCTCTCGGCTAAAGGTGTTGAGGTCATTTGGTGAATGGTGATTTACGTATTTGTTTTATTTCTTTGAAAATTCTCCGATAAAACTTCTCGTTGAAAGAATAAGAATCCCGACTATTTGTTTATTTACTGTGTCCTGCGGTTTGTCTAATGCTTAGTTTAATATTAGCTCAAAATTTTCATCCGAAACTTCAAACCCCATTACAACAAATTTAAAACCAAATATTCATTCATTTTGGTAAATAAGGCAGAAGATCATTGATGGCTACCGGCGCATGTTTATCATCTATTTCAATTACCACGCAATATCCATTTGCACCCCCGGCTTTCAGTAAGCCGTTTATTAATTTTTGCTGATCACTTTCCATTCGCTTTCCGTCCCATATCTCTTTGGTGCAAAGGCAACCTTGTGTCGGAGTTAAGGGATAATAGGTTTTTCCTAAATAATAATTTGGATCAATGGTGGTACCATGCGCAATAATTTCAGTCCTTCCGATAAGACCGGCATTGTAAGATTCATATAGTGGCAAATACATTTTAATTTTTGAAGGAATCAATTTTTGATAGCGGTCCAGAGTCCATATCGAATCTAAAATCGTGCTGTCATCAAAAAATTTCTTCAAACTCAATTCCACCGGCATTCCCATTTGCACATTAGCGGTAGGTCCGATAAAATTACTCATCGAAACCCCAAAGCCATACATTCTGAAAATACCTTGTGGCGTATTTCCGTTTCTTAAATATCCGGGAAGGTTTGTGATACTGCGCGCAAGTTGTGGAACATGAAAAATATTTCCTAAAGAATCTCTTATAAAATCACCTGCCGCGTTCCTGATTAAAACCATTCCCGGATAATCCCTGTCTTTTCTTTGAAAACTATACATCACCACCTGCCCCGGAAGAAAATTTTTGTTTATTATTTCTTTTAATACTTCTTTGGTTGAAATCAACTTATTTGCCTTAGGCATTTGTAATCGGTTTTCCAGGCTGCTCAAAATTGGATTCACAAAAACACTGTCCCCAAATTTCTCAAAGAGTTTTGTTGAAATTTTCTGCTTTAACGTGCTATCCTGTTTGTGCTGAATTAGGTACTCACTGCACATTGCAAATATTCGCGGATCATCCGTTTCATTTAATAAACCTTCGGTTTGTTGTCGAAATTGTCCCGGGTAATTGGTATAAGCCACCTCCAGCAAAGCCCTTTGAAAATCAATACTTGTTGTTTCAATACGATCAAAAGCAGCATTTACCTTATTCCTGGTAAATGGCGTATTGTAATCCAGCACCTCCATTGCGCTAAAAGCGTCTTCCCAGTTTTCTTCTGTAGAATCCGAAAGTGGAAATAATAAACCTTTTGTAATACTATTTTGAATCAGTCTTTCTTTCAGCTTTGCTCTTGCCGCCACGGTTGTATATGAAGTATAGAGCGGCACATCGTATTGTGCAAAGGAGTGTTGGAAAAAAATCAAGAAAATAAAAAGAATGATAGAATGTTTAGAAACCACAGTGAATAAATTTTGGGGGAAATTAAAAGAAAAATAATGAATCGAAATTATTAAGAAAGTAAAAAATATGCTAAACCAGGAAACTTCTAAATTAAACTGTCTTTCGGGATATTCTCTATCTTAAAGTCTTCGTCAAAATACTTTCACTAATAATTGTGATAAATTACTGGGCGTGTTGACTAAAAATTTTTCTTTGTTTACTTGTTTAAATATATTTGCTAATATCTAAACAAATGAATCAATTCTCTATTTCCCAGTTAGAACAATTTTCAGGTATTAAAGCCCATACCATTCGAATTTGGGAACAGCGTTACAATGCACTTCAACCAAGTCGCTCCGAAGGCAATACAAGACATTATGATAATGATCAACTGCGCAGGCTATTAAATATCGTAAGTCTTTCGAACCAGGATTATAAAGTCTCGGAATTATGCGCCATGCCTGATAAAAAATTATTTAAGCTGGTCGGGCAATCAAAAAATGAAACGGAATATAGAACGGATGAATATTTTGTTTCGCAGCTTATAGCAACGGCAATCAGCTATGATGAAGTTTATTTTGACAAAATATTTTCCCGTAGTCTTATCAGGTATGGAATGAAAGATACCTACCTGAAAGTGATTTATCCAGTCCTTTTACGTACGGGCATCATGTGGACGCGCGATGATATGCCACCCGCAAACGAACATTTTATCAGTAATTTACTTCGGCAAAAATTATTTACCGCCATTGATTCGCTTCCTCCTCCTAAATCGGGCGCTGATTCCTGGCTATTGTTTTTGCCGGAAAATGAATTTCACGAAGTAGGATTATTGTTTAGCCATTACCTGCTCCGTCTTTTCGGCAAAAAAGTGATTTATCTTGGAAGTAATATTGCCTTAAAATCATTAATTAATGTAGGAAAAGATATATCTTTCCAACACATTCTTTTCTTTTTAGTTCATAAAAATTCGAATCAGGAAATTCAGGAATACCTGGATGAATCAGGCAAAACTTTTCCTGGGAAAAAAATATATGTAGCCGGAGAACAAAAACTTATACGGCAAGTTAAAAAATCAAACAATATACGCTTCTTATGCTCAGTTGACGATTTGGAACAACAATTGCTCTAGGTTTTATTGTTCAAATAATCAATTTAAAATGTAAACATCAAATTATGGCTAACCTTGCTGTCATCGGCTCCGGATTCTCCGGTCTTAGCGCAGCGGCTTATTTATCAGCCGCAGGCCATGATGTGCATGTATTTGAAAAAAATGAAACAGCTGGAGGAAGAGCAAGGCAGTTGAAAACTGAAAACGGATACTTGTTTGACATGGGACCCAGTTGGTATTGGATGCCGGAGGTATTTGAAAATTTCTTTAAAGATTTCGGATTTTCAGCTTCTGATTTTTATGATTTAAAGTTATTGGATCCGTCCTTTAATCTTGTATTTCACAATCGGGAAACAGTGTCTATTCCATCTGATTATCAAGAGTTGTGCGCTTTATTTGAATCTTTAGAACCCGGAAGTGCACTTCAGCTGGACAGGTTCATGTCGGAGGCGGAATATAAATATGATACCGGGATGGAAAGCCTTACAAAAATGCCGGGAATTTCGATATCAGAATTTGCTGATTTTAAATTGATGAAAGGCGTGCTCAGATTACAGATATTCTCTTCATTCAGCAAGCATGTAAGAAGATATTTCTCAAATCCCAAACTGATTGCACTGATGGAATTTCCCGTTTTGTTTCTTGGTGCTATGCCGCAGGATACGCCGGCATTATATAGTTTGATGAACTATGCTGCGTTAAAATTAGGAACATGGTATCCCATAGGTGGATTTGGAAAGGTAATAGAAGCAATGGTGAGGATTTGCGAAATGAATGGAGTCATTTTTCATTTTAATTCACCTGTTGAAAAAATTTCCGTATCCAGCAACAATTCCGATGGACTAATTGTAGATGGAGAAAAAATATATTTTGATGCCGTAGTCGCATCTGCCGATTACCATCATGTGGAAAGTAGTTTACTACCCGAAGCTGATAGAAACTATAATGAAGACTATTGGCAAAGAAAAACTTTCGCTCCATCTTGCCTGATTTTCTATCTCGGTATCTCGAAAAGAATACAATCACTACAGCATCATACTTTATTCTTTGAACACGAACTATTACAGCATTCCATAGAAATCTATGAGGATCCGAAATGGCCATCAAAGCCTCTATTTTACACCTGTTGCCCTTCTAAAACCGATGACACAGTAGCACCTGAAGGACATGAAAATTTATTTTTACTAATGCCTATCGCTCCCGGCCTGGACGATAGCGAGTTGTTAAGAGAAAAGTATTTCAAAATAATGATAGAGAGATTAGAAAAACACACAGGCCAGCCTATAGAAGAATTTATTGACTATAAAAAAAGCTATTGCGTTAATGATTTTATCGTTGATTATAATTCGTACAAAGGTAACGCCTACGGATTGGCCAATACTTTAATGCAGACAGCTATTTTAAAACCGAAGATCAGAAATAAAAAAAAAATAATCTTTTTTATACGGGCCAGTTGACAGTTCCGGGGCCCGGTGTACCTCCTTCATTAATCTCAGGGAAAATCGCTGCGCAACAATTACTAAAAATTTTAAAACCTATCAAGCATGAAGTTTTTATTTGACGATCTGTCTCTAAAGATGAGTAAGGCAACTACTCAGGCGTATAGCACCAGCTTTTCACTTGGTATATATTTCCTGAACAGCCGGCTTAGAAACGCCGTATATTCTATCTATGGTTTTGTACGCCTCGCTGATGAAATAGTAGACAGTTTTGAAGGTTACAACCAGGCTTATCTGCTTCAGAAATTCAGAGACGATACAAGAGAATCAATCGAAAGCGGCATCTCGTTGAATCCAATCCTGAATTCGTTTCAAAATGCCGTTAATGATTACAGCTTTAATACTGAATTAATAGAGACCTTTTTAACAAGCATGGAGATGGATTTGCAAAAGGTAGATTATACGCAGGAAAAATATCAACAATATATTTTGGGTTCAGCAGAGGTAGTCGGACTTATGTGTTTGCATGTATTTACTGAGGGTGATATGAAAAAGTACGAAGAATTAGAACCTTATGCAATGAAGCTTGGGGCGGCTTTTCAGAAAGTAAATTTCCTGAGAGATATGAAGGATGATTATCATTTGCTAGGCAGAACTTATTTTCCGAGTCTGGACATGAATGATTTTTGCGGGGATAGCAAAAAGAAAATTGAGTCTGAAATAGAAAATGATTTTAAAATAGCGTTGGATGGAATTAAAATGCTCCCTGTCTCATCCAAAGGCGGTGTGTACCTGGCTTACGTGTACTATCAATCTTTATTCAAAAAAATAAAAAGACTGCCCGCACAAACAATTCTCAATGAACGGGTAAGAATTAACAACGGCCAAAAATTGGGTTTAATGATTAACAGCCTTGTAATAAATAAGATGAATTTGATATGAAAAATGTAATGTTATTGGGCTTACTTTTCCTAATCAAAATATCTAATGGCGCGCCAGCTAATAAAAATGTGCCATCAATAAATGAAGTCAGGAACCTTTATGAAAACTCGTTGAAAAATGAAGATGACTGTAAAAAATTGATTGATATACTGGAACCGCATAAAGAAGATCCTTTGTTTTTGGGATACATTGGTTGTGCAACAATGATGATGGCAAAGCATGTATTTAGTCCTTTTTCAAAAATGTCTTATTTTAAGAAAGGAAAGGTAATGCTTGAAAATGCTATTAAAGCAGATGATAAGAATTTTGAGCTTCGGTTTTTAAGATTTACAGCTCAAACGAATATGCCTTCTTTTCTCGGCTACCATGATAATATTGAGACAGACAAGAAATTTATTCTAAATTCTTTCTCACAACTAAATGACGTAAGTCTCGAGCAATATGTGTTGCCCACTTTAAAAAAATCAAAAGATTTAACAACTACGGAAAAAGTGAAACTAAGATAGCAATGGAAGACTTATTAATACTTGTGGACGAAAATGATAATGAGACAGGCTCAATGAATAAGCTTGCTGCGCATCAGTCAGGTGTACTTCATCGCGCGTTCTCTGTTTTTATTTTCAATCAAAAAAGAGAAATTTTGTTACAGCAGCGATCAGATGAAAAATATCATTCAGCAGGCCTATGGAGCAATACTTGCTGTAGCCATCCGCTAAAAGGTGAAAATGTAAAGGATGCTGTTTCACGAAGGTTGAACGAAGAAATGGGGATGGAGTGTACTACTCAATTTCAGTTTAGCTTTATTTATAAAGTCCAGCTTGAAAACGGGCTGACTGAACACGAATTGGATCATGTATATTTTGGCGAAAGCGACGATACTCCAGTGCCGGATCCGAATGAAGTAAAAGATTGGAAATATTTGCATCCTCAAAAATTAAGGGAGGAAATGATTTCCCATCCGCATAAATATTCCGCGTGGCTAAAAATTTGTTTTCCCAGGGTCGAATCTATTCTGTTACAAAAATCCAATCGTTAAAATGAGCGTATATTATTATGAGGCAGAACAATTTTTGCCAATTGACATTTCGAAGGCCTGGGATTTTTTTTCAGATGCTAAAAATCTTTCCGTCATAACCCCACCCGAAATGGATTTTAAAATTTTAACGGATTTGGACAATAAAGCGGTTTACAAAGGCATGCTTATTGATTATACCGTAAAGCCCATGTTGGGTATCCCGGTACATTGGCAAACGGAAATTTTTGAAGTTGACAAACCTGTCAGGTTTGCAGACAGGCAATTAAAAGGTCCTTATAAAATATGGGAGCACACCCATACTTTTTTAGAAAAAGATAATGGTGTCCTTATGAGAGATCATGTAAAATATGAGCTACCTTTTGGACTCATCGGGAGAATTACTCATTCAATAATAGTAAAGAAAAAAATTGAACAGATTTTTAGTTATAGAAAAGAGGTTTTAAAAAAATTATTTATTGATCATGGAAACAATATTAATTAACGCATTAATTGTGCTTGCTGCTTTCGTCGGAATGGAAGCCGTAGCGTGGTTGGCGCATAAATATGTCATGCATGGAATTTTATGGATATGGCATAAAGATCACCACAAAAAAGAGTCGGAAGGATTTATAGAGCATAACGATTTTTTCTTTTTGATCTTTGCACTACCCGGAATCGCCTGCTTATTTTTTGGAATGCAAAAGGATTTTAATTTCCTTTTCTGGATCGGTGTCGGCATTACGCTTTATGGCCTTTGCTATTTTTTAGTTCATGATATTTTTATTCATCAGCGTTTTAAAATATTGCGCAATTCAAATAACAAATATTTGAAAGCGATACGCAGGGTACACAAAATGCATCATAAGCATCTGACTAAAGAAGACGGCGAATGTTTTGGCATGTTATGGGTGCCGCTGAAATACTTTCGCGATTTGAAAAACAAGAAAGTCACTTTACAAAAAACTGAAGTTGGCGCATGAAATCTTTATATCTTCTCGTCGATTTTTTTACGGTAATTATTCCGCTGATATTTTCGTTTCATCCCAAGCTCAGGTTTTATAAAACCTGGAAACAATTTTTCCCTTCGGCCATAATTGTAGCTGTCATTTTTATAATATGGGACTCCTACTTTACACGTCTTGGAATTTGTAACTTCAATCCGCGTTACATCACAGGAATTTATCTTTTTAGCTTGCCTATTGAAGAAATACTTTTTTTTATCTGTATTCCGTATTCATGCGTGTTTACGTATTATTGTTTGAACAAATTTTATAATCTTACCTGGAACCCCCGGTTTGAAAATATTTTTTGTATTGCGCTATCAATCTTCCTCCTGGTAATAGGCTTTTTATATTTTAATCGTCTTTATACGTCAGTAACTTTTATCAGTACAGCGATAGTATGCCTCGTGTTAAAATTCGTTTTAAAAATAAATTGGTTCGGTAGGGCAGTAAGCGTGTATGCAATACTGTTGATTCCATTTCTAATCGTGAACGGAATTTTAACAGGCTCTGGGCTTGAGGAGCCCGTAGTGCGCTATAACAATTTAGAAAATCTCAATATTCGCTTGTTTACTATTCCTGTTGAAGATGTTTTTTACGGCTTCACATTAATTCTATTAAACCTTTCGATCTATCTGCATCTGTTGAGAAAGAAAGAGTTTAACGGAAGAATAAAACAGGCGGAACATTTAGTGCTGGCTGCTGAAGATTAGTAATTCGAAATCTTTAAAATAAGTTCGTTTACTGTTAAGTTTCATCAAAGACTCTTTGAAAAGGAGAAAAATCATATGGTCAGTTTTTTAAAACCTATTCCGAAACGCTTCCCTGGTGCGAAATAATAAACCCGATCACTTCATTCAAACCCAAACCTGCCCTGGTGCAAGCGTCATTTATTTCTTCTCTTGATACATTGGCAGCAAACGATTTTTCCTTCAATCTCTTCTTCACGCCTTTTAATTCCATTCCTTCATAACCGTCAGGGCGCATCAATGAATACGCATGTATCAAACCCGACAGTTCATCAAAGGCATACAGCATTTTATCCATTTTTGTTTCCGGCTCCACGCCGAAATGATTGGGCCCGTGCGAAGCAATAGCACGGATAATTTCGGGATCAATATTTCTTTGTTCCAATTCGTCTATTATTTTGCTGCAATGCAGTTCCGGCCATTGGTCCCAATCGGCATCATGCAGCAATCCCGCCATTTCCCATCGCCATTGATCTTCCTCATTGAGTTGCTCTCTTTCCGCTGCCCAGCTTTTCATAAGTTGCGCCACCTGCTTCATGTGCGTGCGTAGTTTGTCATTCAATACCCAATCATTTAATAATTGACTGGCTTCTTCTCTTGAAAGAACATTTCCACTGTTGGTAACATTACCAAAATCGTTTCTATTTAGGGTCTGCTGATTATGTCAGGCCCATCCCGATTTTACAAAATTATTTATATTTGGCCACCTATTATTTTCGGTTACCCATACCGTTATTATTATTTTCAGAATCAGGCAATAGAGTACCCGCCCGGTTAATTTA
>DATCFI010000042.1:0-7423 GCA_036509585.1 Hanamia sp.
GGCGTATCTGAATGAATTCTTTTATCGCTTTAACAGACGGGGATTTGATAAAACTATATTTCACAACCTTCTAGAAAGAATGGTTAAGAGTGACCCCATTTATCAAAAGGTATTCACGACTTAAACGATTTATTCTAAAAATTTATTAAGCGCAGCTGAAATCCCTGTGCCGCGTGGAACGGTAATAAGAACTTTGGAAGGGCTTACCGAAGCTGTAGAAAAATTTAGCTATCCTTTGGTATTAAAACCTATTGATGGTAACCACGGCAAAGGAAACACGACAAATATTACGACATGGGAGCAGGCCGTTACCGCGTTTGATGCGGCTAAAGAATATGGTCGCAGCGTGATTGTTGAAAAATATATAACGGGTTTTGATTTCAGAATTTTGGTAATCAATTATAAATTTATTTGCGCGGCATTGCGAACACCGGCGTCTGTAATCGGCGATGGGGAGAATACAATTCAATACTTGATAGACAAAACCAATAAAGATCCGCGACGAGGTTATGGGCATGAAAAAGTATTGACCCAGATTACTATTGATCGGTTTACGCAAAAAATGCTTGATGAAAAAGGTTACACATTAAATACAATACCGGTAAAAGGTGAATTCGTTTTAGTAAAACCCACGGCAAATCTTTCTACGGGAGGCACTTCTACCGATGTTACTGAAGAGGTTCATCCCACTAATATTGTGATGTGCGAACGCATAGCAAAAATAATCGGATTGGATATTTGCGGCATTGATATTATGGCAAATGATCTTCGTACGCCGGTAACTGAGAACGGAGGTGCTATCCTGGAAGTGAATGCAGCGCCGGGTTTCCGGATGCATATTGAGCCTTCTGAAGGGTTGCCGAGAAATGTGGCAGAACCCGTTGTAGACATGCTTTTTCCGAAAGGGAGTGAAGGACGTATTCCTATTATAGCGATTACCGGTACAAATGGAAAAACAACCACGACAAGGCTAATTGCACATATTGCAAAAATCGCTGGGAAAAAAGTTGGTTATACAACAAGCGATGGTGTGTACATACAGAATCAGTTAATGATGAAAGGCGACTGTACCGGGCCATTGAGTTCTCAATTTGTATTGAAAGATCCTACGGTAGACTTTGCGGTTTTGGAATGTGCAAGGGGAGGTATTCTGAAAAATGGCCTGGCATTTAATCATTGCGAAGTGGCTGTAGTTACTAATGTAGCTGCCGACCACATGGGACTTGCTGGTATCAACACGTTAGAGCAAATGGCTAAAGTAAAAGCAGTGGTGCCGGAAACGGTTTTCCCACATGGCTATGCTGTTTTGAATGCGGATGATGACCTGGTGTATGCTATGAAAGATAATCTCAAATGTAATATTGCTTTGTTCAGTATGGATGAGAAAAACGAACGCATAAAAGAACATAGTAAGAATGGTGGCTTAAGTGCTGTATTTGAAAATGGCAATGTCACTATTTTAAAAGGCAACTGGAAGATAAGAGTAATAAATGTAAAAGATATTCCTATTACGTTTGAAGGAAAAGCAATTCACAATATCAATAATTGCCTTCCGGCGGTTTTGGCTGCTTATTTGTATCGCGACATCAACATCAATGATATCAGGTCAGCGCTTTCGTCTTTTATGCCGTCGCCTGCGCAAACACCTGGGAGGCTTAACTTCTTTAATTTCAAAAATTTTACTTTCCTTGCAGATTTCGCACACAATCCGCACGGACTAAAGCTTTTGTGCGATTTTGTGACCAAACTCGATTATCCTAAAAAAATAGGCGTGATCAGTGGTACTGGCGACAGGCGTGATGATGACATTCGCGAACTGGGCGAAATTTCTGCAAAATATTTTGATGAGATTATTATTCGTTGCGATAAGAATTTAAGAGGCAGAAATGCAGAAGAAATCATCAGCCTGCTACAGGAAGGCATACAAAAAGTAAACCCTAACCTACCTACTATGGTGATTGCCAATGAAAATGAAGCGTTGGAATATATTTATGCCCATCCGCAGCATGGCGCATTATACACCATCATGTGCGACGTGGTGGCGGGCGCATTGGATAAAATAAAAGAATTGAAAGAAAGAGAGGGCAACGAAGGGTGAGGCATCAATCGTGAATGGTCAATGCTGAATGCGTGAATCGTGAGTAGACAAACAAATATTCCAGATTTCAATTTTGATAAACGTAGTTCACAATTAATTCTGAAAAATCATTTGGTATTTTTTGTTGCGAACATTACATTTGCACTCCTTTGTCCCATAGTATAAGGGTAGTACAACAGATTTTGATTCTGTATGTCGAGGTTCGAATCCTCGTGGGACAACCAGCGAGGACAAATCAGTTTTTTGACTGGTTTGTCCTTTTTTATTTTCGCTGAAACCCTCTCCCAGCTTATATATTAGCTCGACTGCTTCATTGAGCCGGGAGGTTCGATAACCCATTCCGTCAAAAGTCAATTTTTCAGGGTACATCGAACCTATTATTTCCCTTTTTCTTTTTGTATCAGCTTCTGCATATAGTGTATCAAGCCTTGCGAGGCCATTTAAAGCCTTATCTAACAGGGCTGCAATACTTGTAGTGCCACGATTTAAATCTAAAGCCTTGGCCTCCAAATAGGCTATTTTTTTCTCCGATTCTGATTTGATTTCTTTGTAGTCTGCGCCATCAAGGTCGCCTGATAATAACAATTCTCTTGCTTTTACAAGCCTGCTGTTTAAATGTTCTAATTCAGTTTTTATGTTCTTGATTTCATCTTTTTGGTTTTTTGTTTTTGCCAGATAAACTTCATTGATTACTAATTTGAATACTTCTGTCATACCAGGGCGGGGAATATATTTTTTCAGTTCTCCGGCAAAAAGTTCATTTGCTTGTTCCGATTTAAAACGGGAACCACAAGATGCAGAGCAATGATAATAGTAATACAGACCCCCATGACCCCGTGATGCACTTCCGGTTAAAAGTTTACCGCATCTTGGGCATTTAATAAACCCTCTTAATTGAAGTACTTCCAAAGAACCGACTTTGGTGCGATAATTCTTTTTCTTTCCATCTAAGAAATCCTGAACCTCATTAAAGAGTGCTTCAGAAATAATGGCCTCATGCTGACCGGGAACATAAGTTTTATGCAATTCCCTGTATCCGCAAGTTAAGATTTTACCACAGTAAACCGGATTACTTCTATCAGTCATTCCAAACAATTGGACAGCGCCATACCAGCCAGCAAAATTGCCGCTCTTTCTTCCGGTGAGTTTGTTGGTCTTGTTGCTGATAACCCGGATGAGAAAATTAAGCTGAAGATGTTTCATTCAGAAATTATTAATGATGCGGATAAACTGAATGAGGAAATAAGCCGGTATAAAGAAATTCCTGTTGTATCAAATGTTTCTCAACAGCAGGTAATGGATAATTACTATCAGGTTAAGATGGAGGTGAAGCGGTTGATTGCGGAGGAGGTGGAGCGACTAAAAATGGAGTTAAAGGAATAAGAAATTTATTTCTTTTGTTCAAAAATAGTATTGAGTGGAATAGGCGGTATAAGATGGATAAATAAGAAGACCAGGTAAGAATAGATGGTCTTTTGAAATGCCTAATTTGAAATCACCAATGGACATGCCACTTTTATGGCTTTTTGGTTTTTGGCTTTTCCGTGAAAGTTGTTTTAGGATGCTGTTGAGCATACTTTTCTGTAACAAACTTTCCTGTAATTGCACTCTGGGGTTGTGAGTGCGTTTGCCCCTTCAATTTTGCCATGGTTAATAGGTTTAAATTATGAAATGTAAAATTATTAATAATTAATTATTCGCCTTTTTTTCTTAATCCCAAAAAACTTTTACGTTTCTTCTTCTTTTCTCTAACTGTTTTAATTTCAGAGTCTGACCATTTGCGGCAATGATAGATCTCATTTTTTGTTATAAAATAATGCGACTTACAAGCTAGATTCCAGCTTCCGATTGATGGATAAAGTGAAATTGTTTTCCCATCGTATGTTAGCTTCCAATCAGTCGGTGTTATAGGTGTAACTACCTCATGGCCGCAGCCACATACACACTTGTGTATGGCTGTATTGTATTTCAGTGTGATATAAATATATCCTTCCTCAATTTCTTTAGGTATTGTCTCTAAGAATTTATGCTGTAAAATCTTCATTGATAATTTTTCCGGTGTTTATAAAATAAAGAGTATTGTGTTCCTGCTTTAAGTCCTGGTAAAATGATACAAGCTTTTTCCATTTAATCACGGCCAATGTAGCGTTTAAGCAATTCAAATCTGCAATCTGAATATTAGTTGAATATTCGTTTTCGTCAAACTCTATTGCGCCAATTCTGTTTTTTAGGTGGTCATGCTTACTCTCGGAAACTGTTGTTATTCTGAGTGTACCCAGTAAACTGTCATTAACCAGATTAACGCCTAAACCTGCATCAATAAATGTTACGCCAATACATAATAAGCCATTTGTGATAATATGCCTTGCCTCATTAGTATCAACACTTATGAAAACAAAATCAAAATCTGAAAGTTCATGAATATTTTCTTTCGTTACATACTCATCATGCGGTACTACACCCCGGTGCATTCTTGAATAAATTTCAGCATAGTAATTAACCTTTCTTAATTCAACACCTTCATCCAGTTTTCCAACGGGCATAGTGCCAGGCGACCTGAAAGCATTGTGTATTTGAAAAACATCTTTGTCAAAAATATGGATTTCCTTAACCCTGGTTTTAGAAACAAGGTCAAGAATGTATGCACCTGTACCTCCCATTCCAATAATTCCAATTTTTAGGTTCCTGAATTTGCGATTAAGATATTCTATTTTACTTCTTGCAGAATTAGTATCAGGATACATGAATACATCACCTCCGGACTCGATCTCTTTTAATTGCCCTGGTCTAGCTGTCAAAGTATCATCAACTGCGTGAGCATGTGATAAAAGTATTGCAGCGTACGTACTTATCTTTTCATAATAATCACCATAATTTCCACCCTTAGGCTTACTTGAAAAATAATGATTGATAAGAATCTTTTCCGTCAGTTGCTGGTTATTACTGTTATTTATAATCGCAGTAAGCGGCTTGCCATCTCTATCACAGGGTGTTTCACCAATAAAATAAATTGTATGATCCTGCGGTAGGCCAACTTTAGTTGGGGTTGCGTATGTTAATACTGTAACCATAGTTCCATAGTTAATGCCACTTTTAGCATTTACGTATGGAATTCGGTGGACATTTACTTGTCCACCCATAATTTCCAGATCATAACCTTCATCCTGTAATTTTTTTATGTCTGGGCTATGATTTATCAGTTGCTGTAGCATGAAATATCATTTTATTTTTTACACAAACTGTTGCACCCTTATACATTGAACCTTCCCGGTTCTCTTTTGGCCCATCCTCATACCCCACCGTATATACCATTGTAGGTTTATCTATGTATTCACCGTAGGCTATAGTAATTACTTCAACAAAAGTGATTTGTTTCTTATCCCACTTCACGGGCCTGCCATTTATTATTATTTCAACATCAGCATGTTTTTGCTTTGAAATAAAATGCTCAATTTCTGGGCGGGCAAGATTTACACTGGTGTCATTATTAATTAATTCATTTTCCCATGGCTTTTTTATCGCAAGCCATATATCATTCCCATCGGGTATGTGAGCCAGTTTTCTGATTTCAGCGCTGGTTATATACTCTTTGTTCCAGGAATATTCTTTACCATCAATTGTAAAGTTCAATACTTTGTTGCCATGGTCTCCATGGTCTTTTATTTCATTTTCCATTTTCTTATTTTTAATGGATTATATGATACTCCATTTTTTTCGGGCATGTGGAGGTTACAATGTCCCAGACAGAGAATATTCCGGTAACATTTGCACAGTTCGAAGAAAACTGTTTACTTTGCAACACGAAATTAGATAGGGAGGCCATGAGGTTGATAAGCCTCAGAAAGAGAGTCCGCAAAAACTTTTATTCCCTAAGAACCCAATCATCTGCGTCACCAGATTGATTGGGTTTGTTTTTTATGTTGTATTATCGGGCATTATGCTGCTTTTATTAGGTTATATAATTGAATTAGTCTTTCATCTTTTATCATCTTCACAAAAAAATCATCAAATTGTAAATACGCCACTCCATTGATTTTTGCTTCACTTGTCAATAATTGATCCTCAGGTGAAAGTAGTAAAATGGCGCCTTTATTAGAAAGCGCCACATATATTGTACTCAGGTCACTAATAGACAAATACTTTCTTCTGCCTACTGCCCATTCATCAAAATCTGCTTTTTCAACATGTAAAATTTTAATCTCTGTTAGTGATTGGATTAAATGTCGTATTCTTAAACTGTAATCACTTACCCTAATGCCTGCAACAGATATAGCGCATCTTTGAGCAAGATAGTTTAGTATCTTGTGCTTACTAAGCCTTTCAAGTAGTTCAATATCGTTAACTACAAACATCACAGATTTACAGTAAACTTTAATTCGTCTAATTCTTTTCTTAATACATCAATTTTTTTGCCTGCAAGTTCCGCAGCTTTAGAAATTGAAAGTCTTTTCTCCGCAACTCCTCGTACTAACATTTTATTAAAACGTTGTATTTTCTCAAAACTTCGATAGTTACCAAAATCACTTGGATTGGTGTCGTTAGTATTCCATTCATTATAAGATTTCCACCATTCTTTAGATGTTTTATAATCAATAAATCCGGAAGTACTGGCTCTCATAATAATTGCTTGAATCGAAATGCCATATAACTCTTTGATACGCTTTAGTTCAGCAAGCGAAATGACTGTTCTGTTTTTTCCAAGTTCATTATATAAAACATCATCAACAAGTAAAATCGCACCTGCGAACGAGTCGCAAAGACGTTCAAGCTTTGCTTCTGATATATCGGAAGAAAATTCTAAAACAATATGCCCAAGCTCATGTAAAGCCGTAAATCTTTTACGTTCTATAGAATTGAAATACTCATTCAAAACAATTATAGGAATTTCTTCATTTACCATACCGCTTAACCCTGTAAAATCTTCTATCCTGCTAATCTCAACAACAAAAACACCTTTTGTTTCTAAAGTTTCTACAACATCTGTTATTGGGGCATTACCAATTTTCCATTTTTTTCGAATTATTTTGGCAGCCTTTTCAATATCTTTATCGGTAGCGATTTCATAACCTTCTAATGGATTCTCAAATTCTAATCCTTCAGCCATTATTGCTGATAATTCCATAAACCTCGATAGATATTTACAAACATCTTCTTTGATTTCATTTTCAAGTTCTTGATTATTTATTTAGGTATATACGTTTAGGCCACCCAATAATTAAAAAAGAGCTATTTTAGCTCGATGGATAAAAAGTTTAAATTTGTAGGAGTGAACTCAATCAAATTTAATCGGCAATTTAAAGACGAGGCAAGTTGTTTTGAATATTT
>DATCFI010000043.1:0-7094 GCA_036509585.1 Hanamia sp.
ACTTTCAAAGGAATATTATTTTCCCATGCGGCCATTGCAAGGCGTGCGGTTCCCTTTTTTAAAGGGCGTAGGTGCCATTCATTAATGCATCCGCCTTCACTGAAAATCAAAACAGTTCTATTTTTTTCAAATAGATTTTGGCAGGCACTAAATGTAGCGAAGTTGTCTCCTAGGTTATCTACACCTTCGCTTAGGCGATATACGGGAAGCATATTTAAAGAGGCAAGAATTTTTGAGATGAATTTGCCCGCAAACGCGTCTCCACGCGCCAATGAATAAACGGGCGATTTAAAAAGTGAGTCTATGATAATCGCGTCTAAAAAAGAATTAGGATGATTGGCTGCAATTAGCAATGGGCCTTGCTCCCGGAGCATGGTTTTATTATTGACAATGATTTTCCGGCAATAAAAATATACGGCAATCCTGGCGGGTAATAATAAGATTTTGTAAAGCAATAATTTTTTTGTTACGAATTTATAGGATTGCAGCGAATAATTTTTTTACGCTTTACAAAAAGAATTTATCGAGGCTTCGAATATTGGATGTTCAGTCAATAAACAAATACCTGAGTTTTCTGTTTTCCTGGTATCAATCTTCAATAATCAATGATCAAGCAAGACCAACTAACAATTAGCATCTAAGAACTAATTCAACTGCGGATCAGTAGGATAATTGGCAAGCATTTTATACTCGCCTCCGAGGTGATTCAATGATTCTTTCCAGGCATTTTCAGGAGGAGTTTCAAATATTAATTTTCGGGTAGCCTCTACAGTTAACCAACTTCCTTCTTTCATTTCAGAATCGAGCTGCTCCTCGGCCCAACCACTGTAGCCTATAAAAAACCTGATTTTATCTTTACTGATATCGCCGTTTTTCAGATGGATTTTTAAACTCTCGAAATTACCGCCCCAGTAAACGCCCTCAAGAACTTCTTCGCCACCGCTGATAAAATCCGGGTATTGATGCAGGAAATGTAATGAATCGCCCTGAACTGGCCCTCCGTTGTAAACGGGAAATTGAATACCTTCCAATTCAGGAATTATGTCTGCAAGATTCTTTGAAAATTGTTTGTTTAATACAAAGCCAAAGGCACCTTCTACCGCATTTTCGCACATAAAAATGACTGTCCGGCTGAAATTCGGATCTTTCAAAAAGGGATTTGCAATCAATAACGTTCCTTTTGCTGGTGAAATCATAAATCTAATTTATATTTATTTGCTGAAATTCTGAAATGATTTCCAATATTCATTAATTAAACGATAAGAGATAGTTAAAAAACCGTAGTAAATGCGCTGTGATAAGGATTTAGCGCCTGCTAAGATTAAATTTGCCTTGCATGAAAAAAATTTTCTCCCTGATTATTGTTCTTGTGTTTATTTCCTTGATGGGACTTATTTTTTTTCAGTATGTATGGATCAAGCAGGCGTTACAGGATAAGGAGCAGCAGTTCGAAGAGACGCTCACAATGGTAGCGATAGGTGCTTCGAAGGATTTGATCAATCAACGGGAAAAATTATCGCCTTTTGACCGTAGAAAAAATGCGGACTTATTGTTTCCGTTGAACGTATTCCCCAGTACGATTGCTCATAACTTTTCAAGACACGAAATCAGGAATATCATCAATAAACAATTTGAAAAAAACAATATCAAAAACGTTGACTTTGAATTTTCAGTTACGACTACTTCAATGGTAGGGGATGATCTTCAATCTAAGAATTTTTATAACGCCTATATAGATTCGGCCAATAGTTTTTCTACGATTATACCGCTAGATCCCCCAGGCGGCAGCCTCTCCGAGGGAATAGCCCCGCAGGAACTTTTATGGGTAGTAGTTCCACGTGTTAGAAATGTGGTATGGAAACAAATGTCCTGGATGCTGTTGGGAGCGGTAATTTTTACCTGTATCATTTTCGCAGCCTTTATTATTACCATCAGGGCATTGTTGAATCAGAAAAAATTGAGTGAGATAAAATCAGATTTTATCAATAACATGACCCATGAATTTAAAACACCTCTTGCAACGATTTCACTTGCCGTAGATGCGTTGAAAAATGAGAAGGTAATTAATGATAGAAATAAAATGAATTATTTTTCCGGCATTATAAAAGAGGAAAATAAGCGGATGAACAAGCAGGTGGAAACTATTTTGCAGGCAGCTTTGCTTGATAAACAGGAAATACAGTTAAATGTGGATCCACTTCATGCCCACGATTTGATTAATGCTGCAATCAATAACATCCAGTTGCCTCTTAAAGAAAAAGGCGGACATCTTGAAAGACTTTTTAATGCCACCAATGATCTGATGATGGTGGATGAGGTTCATTTCATCAATATCATCAACAATCTTTTAGACAACGCGGTCAAATATTCTAACGACAACCTAAAAATTAAAATAACGACTTCTAACTTTAATAGTCATTTACGCATCAAAATAGAAGACACCGGCATTGGAATGAATAAAGAAACATTGAATCGTGTGTTTGAAAAATTTTATCGTGCGCATACCGGAAATATTCATAACGTAAAAGGATTTGGGCTTGGGCTTAGTTATGTAAAATCTATCGTGGATGCCCATCGTGGGAAAATAAAAGCCGAAAGCACTCCCGGCAAAGGCAGTTGTTTTACACTTGATTTCCCGGTTATGAAAAAAAGTGTTTAATTGAGAAGTTTTTATAGCGTTTAGTAGAAAGTAGAAAGCTTATTTCAAATCCCACTTCTGGACCTCTTCAATGTCATAATCGGGGCAACCGCCTTTTTGCGTAGCAATAAAAGATCCCATCCTTATCGCAAATTCGAGCGCTTCTTCAGGGGCAGACTTGTCCAGCAATTTTCCAAGAAGTCCCGATAGAAAAGCATCGCCACTTCCTACCGTATCGGTTACTTCAACTTTATATCCTCTGTGTCTATATTCATTACCGTTATAAAATAACACAGCGCCATCGCCACCTTTTGTGACTACAACATTCTTTATATTGAACTTGGCCATAACGAACATCACCCTGTCTTTGACGTTCGCAAATTGAGCATGCCAATCGGTAATCATTTCCAACTCAGAAAGATTCAATTTTAAAAAATCAGCTTTTGCTAACAGTTCTTCCACAATTTTCTTGTCAAAATGAGGTGGCCTCAAATTAATGTCAAGCACTTTTGTTTTGGCGGACTCGAGGAGTTTCAAAAGTGTTTTTTTTGATTCAGGGCTTCTTGAAGCAAGGGTGCCAAATACAAAATACTCAGCATTGGAAACTAAATCGCTAAGTGCTTCATACCATTTGATAAAATCCCATGCAACCGGTTTTACGATATCATAAATTACTTCATGGTCTTCGTTTGGTTTGGCATATACTTTTCCTGTTTCATGTTCGGGATCTGTTTGAATAAAATCAGTGCAAAGCTCGTAGCCTGAAAAAATATCCACCAACTCTTTTCCTTTCTCATCATTGCCAACAGCGGTAATTATCGCGGGATTCTTATGTTGTTTATGGAGATGATAAGCTACGTTCATCGGCGCTCCTCCCGGAACCGCACCGGAAGGAAAAATATCCCATAAAACTTCTCCAAAACAAACGACCTTATGATTTTTTGAATGCTCCATTTTATTTTTTTGAAAATTTAACTGATAAAGAGTTTTGTATTTGCAACAGGTATTTTTTCTTTAATTAGTTTTTCTTCAAATTCAAAATCAAAGAGAAAACCACCAAGCGCAACAACGATGCTCCATAAAATCAATTTTCGATTTATAAAAAGCATTTTTTTGAAAATTTAAGGTAACTTAAAATCCGGAAGCCATTTTTCTTTTTTGAAACATATTTCCTTGTTGATAAAAAATCGGTATTTATTTTAAATAAAACCCTCGCAGCAATTAACTGAAAGGGTTCTTTATTTTGCTCAAATCTGTAATCAAACAAAGAAGACTTTTTGATTTGATACCAGTTTATTAGTAAACGAACGAATAAGGTCAATTCCTGTTTTTTGTTATTCCAATTCTTCATCACTGAAAGATTGCGAACTCAGGTTGATCATGCTTCCCATCAAATCTTTAAATTCAATTTTACCCTCCACCACTTTTTTACTAATAAGGGAAAAAGAAGACAATCCATGCAAAACGAATTCCATCAGCAAAGCGTTTTCCTTCGCACTCGAGTTAGGATAGTGTTTTTTTACAAGGCCATAAAGTCCATCTACTTTATAAAGCAATTGAATTTTATCTTCATCTTTTAATCCAAAAAAAACATTCAGCTGATTACCCGCATCGAACCAGTGTGTGATGGCTTTGTAAGGATTTTCTTCTACTGCAGATTCTTTGGATCTTCTTTTTTTATAAGAATCAGGATTGGGAAAATATTTTACAAACTGTGTGCGTATTGCCTTTTCCACTAAATTGTAGGCTACCTGGTAAGGTCCTTCCTGCTCGCCTTCATACACTAGTTCTATTTTTCCTGTTATGGAAGGAATAATGCCCGTAAGGTCGCTTATCCATATCTGTGTTTCTTTTTCTTTATTCATAAGGGCGCGTCTTTCGGCGGCGCTCACAGCATTTTCATAAGCGGCAATTGTTAACCTTGCCGATACACCGCTTTTCTTATCTACAAATTCACTGTTGCGTGCTTCAAAAGATACCTGTTCGATCAGGCGCTTCACCAGGTCGCTGACCTGTACTCTTTTTATTTGATCACTATGAATAGATGCTTCCTGTTCAGTAATGAATAAAGAATTTTCTATGGTGGTAGGGTAGTGGGTCAGTATCTGGCTCTCGATACGGTCTTTCAATGGTGTTACGATCGCGCCGCGATTGGTATAATCTTCGGGATTAGCAGTGAATACAAACAGGATGTCAAGCGGCAATCTTAATTTAAAACCTCTTATCTGCAAATCGCCTTCTTCAAGGATATTGAATAGTGAAACCTGTATGCGCGCTTGCAGATCCGGCAGTTCATTTATTACAAAAATACCGCGGTTGCTTCGCGGAATGATTCCATAGTGAATTACTCTTTCATCAGCATAACTCAATTTTAAATTCGCTGCTTTTATAGGATCGATATCACCGATAAGATCGGCTACACTTACATCGGGGGTTGCCAATTTTTCTCCGTAGCGATTGCTTCGATGAAGCCATGTTATGGGCGTTTCGTCACCCTTTTCGTTTACAAGATCACGCGCATATTTGCTCAGCGGATTGAATGGGTCATCGTTCACTTCGCTTCCTTCAATTACAGGAATATATTCATCCAACAAATCAACCATCTGGCGCGCCATACGCGTTTTGGCTTGACCACGTAGTCCTAAAAAAAGAATATTATGACGTGATAATAAAGCTCGTTCCACGTCAGGAATTACAGAATCCTCATAACCCACGATTCCAGGAAAAGTGATTTCTTTTTTACTGATCTTTTTAATGAGATTATCTCTCAATTCTTCTTTTACTGATCTTGGTTTGTAATTGATTTCTTTTAGTTGTCTTAGAGTTTTTATATTTTTTATATCCATTTTTTATTCTCCTCGTTTGCTCTTATTTAAATTTAATTATTGTATAGGTTTAATTGTGGTCCTGCAATTTTACGAACAAAAATCTTTTTTATATTCGGGAAGATACGCGAATTGACAAGATTTAATACACCGTTTTCCGTTTGCCGCTTTCAAAATCTTTAAAGATAAAAGCGCCTAACCTGTCTAGCGATGCAAAGAAGGCTTTTCCGTTATTGGTCTCGGTAAATTCGGTTACGAATTTTTGCAGGTATGGATCGCTGGCAATCATAAAAGTGGTGATAGGGATTTTTAATTTTTTGCATTGCGCAGCAAGATTCATACAGCGATTCAAGATTCTTCTATCAACACCAAAACTGTTTTTATAATAGCGTTTCCCTACTTTAAGACAGGTAGGTTTTCCATCGGTGATCATAAAAATCTGTTTGTTGGGATTTTTTCGCTTTCTCAAAATCTCCATGGCAAGTTCAAGCCCTGCCACAGTATTGGTGTGATAAGGGCCCACTTGTAAATAAGGCAGATCTTTTATCTCAACTGTCCAGGCATCATTTCCAAATACCACAATATCAATCGTGTCTTTCGGATACTTTGTCGTTATCAATTCGCTCAACGCCATTGCTACTTTTTTTGCCGGCGTAATTCTGTCTTCTCCATACAAGATCATGCTGTGCGAAATGTCAATCATCAGCACCGTGGAAGTTTGTGTTTTAAAATCTGTCTCGCGGATTTCGAGGTCACCTTCCTGCATCATAAAACTATCTACACCGTGATTGATCTGTGCATTTCGAATAGACTCCGTAAAATCTATTTGTTCTAATGTATCACCAAACTGAAACGGTCTTGTTTCCGGATTGATTTCATCTCCATTTCCCGGTTTAAAAGTCTGGTGATTTCCTTGCCTGGATTTTTTTAATTTGCCAAAGATCTCTTCCAGGCTACGCTTCCTGATTCCCTGCTCAGTTTTTGGAGTAATTTTTATTTCTCCTTTTGGTTTATTTTCATCTATATAACCCTTGTCTTTGAGGTCTTCAATAAAATCGCCCATTCCGTATTCATCAGTGGTAAGGTTATATTCTTTATCGAGTTCGGTAAGCCAGCTCAACGCTTCGCCTACGTCGCCGCTTGTATAAGTAAGCAATTGCATAAAAATATCCAACAACTTCTCGAAAGAAGTTTTATTATTTTCATTTGGGTCAAATTTTGAAAAATGATGGAGCCGCATTTTAATCTTTTTATTAAATAGAAATTAGCATTATTTATTTGTTCACTGCCTTTAACTTTCTGCCTTTCGCATTTTGCCTTCAGCTTTAAGCTTTCTACCTGTTACTGCAATTTACTTCACAAAGATTTTATATTATTATTCCCATTGTTAAAAAAGGTATCGGGTTGTATAACAATGATTGCATGTGGTGTGTTATACATTGAAATTAAAAAGAAATGCCGGCTCGATTAAGAGTCGGGATTTCTTTTTAATCTTTAGGTATATACGTTTAGTCCGCCCAGTTTTTTATTCTTTGTCTCCAATTCTCTTTGGGTTATTTTTCACCATTCTTTCGATTAGTTTGTGAAAGATGGTATCCATATTATTTCTTCTGTTATATCGGTAATGATAT
>DATCFI010000044.1:0-13276 GCA_036509585.1 Hanamia sp.
TTAAATTAACCGGGCGGGTACTCTATTGCCTGATTCTGAAAATAATAATAACGGTATGGGTAACCGAAAATAATAGGTGGCCAAATATAAATAATTTTGTAAAATCGGGATGGGCCTGACATAATCAGCAGACCCTAAATAAAAAGCGGGGTTATTTGTTTGTTTGCTGCTGGTAGATTCATTTACAAAAACGATAAGCCTCTTTAAAAGAAAAACAAGTTAGAAGAAAACCAAGAAGATTTATCGAATTGCTTTTGATTTAAAATCTCCCTGATAAAACCTTCTTGGTTTGACCAACATATTAATTAACCAGGAGATTAGGGTTTCCCGAAAGGTTGCGCATTTTGATTTCCAGGTTTATCAAACGTCAATTCTTTTCATCGTCTTGTTCCAATTTTAAATCCCATGTTGCTGTCTCCGATTGGGTTTTATAGCTATAAGGAATTCCTGTAGCGTGGCTGATAATCGCAGTACCTGTTAGATTCCCTTGTATGTATGGATCATACCCTACAGACTGCCTGGCAAAAAAATGAGATTGCATTTCGATTTCAGCGGTATCGCTGTTTAGTGATTTAAGCATATTGAAATTACTCATCTCAACCGGATGGTTGGTGATCAAAGTTATATCGCGTATCCAGGAGTCGCCCGGTTTTACCTGCTTTGCAGGTATTACAGAAAAAATACGGTTAAGCATGTCTGTTACGGCATCCTGGCTTAGTTGATCGGGAATCACTCCACTGAGATATTTGCCGGTGGTGCCGTCACTTTCTATATCCAACAACACGTTGCTCATGTCTTGTACATAAATCACCTTTCCGCTGTCGCTTAATACAGCAGTTGTTGAAAGAGCGCGCAAAGAATCTCTAATGTAGTTCACTGCATGTGTTCCTCCCCAAGTGAAGCGATTCCATTTAAGCGAACAGGTAACTGACGTATCTGTGTTTCGAGTCGCCAGTAGCGAAAAATCAAGATAAACCGTATCAGGTATTTTACACGGGATAGATTGATAGGTCCAGCTTTTTACAGAATACTTAGTCAGCGAAAAATGATATACTTTATTTAAAACGGGATTGAATTTTAATTTGCCATTTTTATTGCCTGATAAATTGCATGATATTAAGACAACAACACACGAAAGTAACAAGCACAAGGTTTTCGGTAAATTCTTAATTCTATATCTATGATTATTTTTCAAGCAACTAAAAGATTAATAAATATAAATCCGCATTATTTGTTAGTTTACTGCCTGGCAAATTTAACCAACAATTTCTGTTGAAATTTTATTTTTCAATCCGACTTCCTTTCTAATAACCGGCGCTACTTTGTCTCCAAACAATTCAATAGATTTCATTATCAGGTTATGCGGTACGTTACCAATGCTTGCCTGCGCCAGGAAACGGGTATTACCAAACAATTCATGCTCATATAAAATTTTATCTACCACCTCCTGAACACTTCCTACCATCAGTGCGCCCATTGGCGACCGTGAATATTCAAACTGCTGCCTTGTATGTGGTGGCCAGCCTCTGTCGCGACCCACGCGGTCCATCATGGATGCATAATATGGATAAAATTCATCGCTTATTTTTTTCGAGTCTTCCCCGATAAACACGTGGTTGTTAACACCGAATTGCAACTGCGATGCATCGTGGCCAGCTTTTTTCCAGGATTCTTTGTAAAGATTGATAAATGGAACAAACTGCTCAGGCCTTCCGCCAATGATAGCCAGCGTTAATGGCAAGCCAAGTGTAGCTGCTCTTACAGCAGATGCAGGCGTGCCACCTGCTGCTATCCAAACAGGAATAGCAGATTGATACGGTCTTGGATACACGCCAAGATTTTCGAATGAAGGACGATGTTTGCCCTTCCAGGAAATCTTTGCCGCCGAATTTATTTTTAATAGCAGTTCTAATTTCTCGGTAAACAATTCGTCGTAATCATCCAGGTCGAAACCGAATAAAGGAAATGATTCAATGAAAGATCCTCTGCCCGCCATGATCTCGGCACGTCCATCCGACAAAAGATCCACTTCAGAAAAATCCTGGAACACCCGCACCGGCTCATCGGAACTCAATACCGTTACGGCACTCGTGAGTTTAATATTTTTCGTAACCATTGCCCCCGCGGCCAAAATGATTGCCGGAGATGATACCGCATAATCCGGGCGATGGTGTTCGCCAATTCCAAAAACATCAAGTCCCAATTGATCTGCCAGTTTGATCTCTTCTATCAACTCTTTCAATCGTTGGTGTGCATTCATTCCCCGTCCGGGAAGTGTTTCCGGTGCCATATCTGCAAAAGTCATGATACCTAATTCCATAAAATTAATTGAAAATTGAAAACTGCAATCTATTTCGTGTTTGCCTATTGTAATATCTAACCACCAGTTCATCAATATGAACTTGCTTCATCCAGTTCATTCATTTGTTCTTTACTCAAACTTATTGAAGTTGCATGAATTAATTCATCTAATTGTTTTTCTTTCGTTGCACTAGCTATAGCCGAAGTTATGAATGGCTTGTGAAGCATCCATGCAATGGCAATCTGTGATAACTCCACTTTTTGTTCGGCTGCTACCTTATCCATTGCTCCCAATACGCTCATCCCGCGTTTATCAAGATACTTTTTGATTCCATGGCCGCGCTGGCTTTTATCTAAATCTTTCTCGCTCCTGTATTTTCCTGTAAGAAACCCACTTGCTAATGAATAATAAGGAATTACTGCCAACCCTTCGTCAGCAACTAATTTAAGGCATTCATTCTCAAATTTTTCGCGGCTATATAAATTGTATAACGGTTGAAGACTGATATAAGATTGAAGATTATTTTTTCTTGCAAAATCATTGGATTCTTTAATTCGCTCCGCACTTAAATTGGATGCTCCAATGTAACGCACTTTGCCTTCTTTGATTAATTCATTGAATGCCGTCATCGTTTCAGAAACTGGAGTGTCCAAATCATCATGATGCGATTGGTACAGATCAATATAATCTGTTTGCAATCTTTTTAAGGAATCTTCTACAGCCGCTTTTATATAGTTGGCTTTTAATCCCTTTTTACCGTTGCCCATATCAGCGCCTACTTTAGTTGCGATGACGATGTCTTTTCTGTTGCCTCTTTTTTTCATCCAATTGCCAATGATGGTTTCAGACTCGCCGCCATGATTGCCCGGCACCCATCTTGAATATCCATCTGCTGTATCTATGAAATTAAAATTGGCGGCAAAAAAAGCGTCTAATAATTGGAACGATTTTTCTTCATCAATCGTCCAGCCAAAAACATTACCACCAAAAGTAATTGGCGATATCATCAAGTCTGATTTTCCTAATTTTCTTTTTTCCATTTCTACTCTGTTTTAAGTTTATTCATAATCTTCTTTCGCGCTGGAAAAATTATGTTCATTTATTCCGTATCTTCTTTTATCGCTTTCAATCCTTTGGTCCATCTTACCAATTGCTTCAACATATTCTGTGCCGCTTTGTGAGAAATTTCATTCGCTTCAAATACGTTCTCATCATTGATATTCTGCTGAAAAAATGGAAAATTTACCGACTCAGATAAAGGAACCATTCTGAAAGTTGAAAGATCACCTTTTAAAGAATTCGCTGCCCTTGTACCTGCGGAAACACCGCCATAGCTTACGATGGCAGCAGGTTTATATCCCCATTCCTGCGAGAGATATTCCAAAGCATTTCTCAATGGTGCGGGATAATTATAATCATATTCTGCTGTTACAAAAATGAATGCATCAGCTTCATCAATTTTAGCGCTCCACTGTTTGGTATGCTCGTGTTTGTACATTTTCATCAAAGGATGATTAGGCTCATCCATCATAGGCAAATTAATTTCACCCAGGTCTAGTAATTCCACATTAAAGTTCTCGTTTTGTTTGGCTAATTCTGTTATCCATGCCGCCACTACCGGGCCTTTACGTCCAGGACGAACAGTCGAAGAAATTACTTTTAGGTTATACATTTTTTATTTTTATGTTTCAACATTAATATTTTAAATCCAATCCAATTCTCTAGTTTCCATTTTCAATTTTCAACTTTCAATTCTCAATTAGAACCGAAGTCATCGTCAACGATCCAGCCACCGCTTTATCGTTAAAGAACGAGATATGGTCATTGCTTCCTTTCAATCCTAACGAATACAAGAGGGGTAAATAATGCTCCGGTGTCGGTATCGCAAGTCTGCCTTCTGCACCCAAACTTTCATAATTGATCAATGGTTTGTAATCTCCGTTTGTAATCAATTGTTTGAATTTGTCATTCATCTGCAACGTCCAGTCATACCCGTAATTTTCATTCATGTTATCCCATGATACCATCCGCAGATTGTGTAACATATTTCCGCTACCGATAATCAGTACACCTTTTTTCCTTAATCCATACAATTCTTTAGCCAGGTCGTAATGATATTTTGGCCGTTTGGTGTAATCAATGCTTAATTGCAGAACCGGGATTTTGGCTTCGGGATACATGTGCCTTACTACAGTCCAGGTCCCGTGGTCCAAACCCCAATCGTGATCTAACTCCACATGTGCAGAATGTATGAGTTCCGCAGTTTCCATGGCCAAAGCAGGATTGCCGGGCGCAGGATACTGTACATCAAATAAGGCCTGTGGGAAACCACCAAAATCATGGATAGTTTCAGGAAAATCCATTGCAGTAATACGTGTGCCATTGCTGAACCAGTGAGCAGATACTACCAACACCGCTGCGGGCGTAGGAATTTCTTTAGCCATCTGTGTCCAGCGTTGGCTAAATTCATTGTCTTCAATTCCATTCATAGGCGAGCCATGGCCAATGAACAGTACAGGCATTAAATTCTCCTGTACTTTCAGGCCATTCGTAAACTTATTGAATGTTGAAAGATTGTTCATTTTATTATTCCTTTTGTTTTAATTGTTTTTCAGGCAAACAAAACGACCACCAATTAACCTTCGGATATGAATTCTCCGTCGGCTTTTATCTTCACTTCATCGCTCAAAATCGGTACAGGGAATTTAGCGCCGATATTAAAATCAGAGCGTTTGATAATTCCGGTCAACTGAAAACCAGAAGTGGATTTATTTGTCTTGGCATCTACATTCGTTCCTCTGTACCAAAGATCCATAGTCACCGGTTTGGTGATTCCGCGAAGAGTAAGGTTGCCGGTTAATTTGTATTTATCTTTTGATATTTTAGTGATGGTGGCGCTCTTAAAAGTCATCGTAGGATATGTTTCTACTTCAAAAAAATCGGCACCCCTTAGATGATTGTCACGCATTTCCACTTGTGTATTGATAGACGGAACTTCCACATAAAGTTCAAAAACGGCGTCGCTGAAATCTGCTTTGTTGCTAGTAGCTGATGCAGTAAACTTATTAAATAATCCATCCACATCAGAGATGCCCATGTGGGTAATACTAAACGACAATTTGGAATGCATAGGATCTGCTTTCCATTTCGTTTGTGCAAATAAAGATGCGCTTAAAAAAGCTACGATTAGTAGAGAAAATAATTTTTTCATGTTTGTTTTTTTTGTTTTTAAATAGTTGTTTGTTGATTGTGTTTAAAATTGTTTGTTCCTGTCTTAATTACAGTTGCCATCAGGTGAACAAGACTCGCCTTCTGTAATAATCAATGCAGGATTTTCTTTTTCAAATTCTTCCCATGTTTGTTCCAGCACCTCTGAAAATGTTTCTGGCGATTGTGCACCAGATACCGCATATTTGTTATTGAGAACAAAAAACGGAACACCATTAATACCCATAGACTGTGCCTGCGTTTCATCCTGCTTTACATCTTTTGCAAAGACATCTGAAGTAAATATCTCTGTCACATCAGTTTCATCTAACCCAATAGACACGCCCATTTTAATAAGTGCTTCTTTATCATCAATATTCTTTCCTTCCATAAAATATGCTTTGAATAATGCTTCTTCCATTTCATTTCCGAGCCTATTTGTTTTGGCTAATTGAATTAACCTGTGCGCATTAAAGGAGTTAGCTACAATTGTTCCTTTGGAATTGAAATCAAGTCCAACTTCTTTGGCAATAGCGGCAACATGTTGCTCCATTCCTTCGGCCTGCGCTTTTGAAATTCCTTTTGCCTGGGAAAGGTGCTCTATCGCACTTATTTTCGTATTTGTTTTTAAGTTAGGATCCAGCTCAAAGCTTTTCCACACCACGTTCACCTGATCTTTATGAGGAAACTTTTCTAATGCCATTTCAAATTTCCGCTTGCCAATGTAGCAAAACGGGCATCTTATATCTGACCAAATATTTATATCCATGATTTTCTATTTTTATTGTTTGTTGATAATTATTTTACGCTTAAAAGTTTTTTAATCCGACAAACTGCTTGCCTGTTCTAAGTTCCACGGCCAATCCCCAAAATTTAAAACTTATTATCGGGTTCATAACCTTCTACAAAAACAGGTTCTCCATTTTTAGTTCCTTCTAAAGCGTCTACATATGTTTTCGCAGTTCTTACAGCGTCCGGCCATGGCGCAGGATCCATACCTATCTTAGCTGCTGTTTCTGCAACCCATGTCGGATGAACAATAACGATTCGACGGCCTTCCGTAAGTTCAAGCGCAACACCCCTTGCAAATCCTTCAAGCCCTGCATTTACCATCGCAATCAAAGACGTTTGTGGCATTGGTGAATAGGCAAGTATTCCTCCTGTAATGATAAAGACACCACCGGGGCGCAAATTGTTCAATCCTTTACGAACTAAATTTACCTGGCCCAAAAGCTTGCTGTCGATACATAATTGTATCTGCTCGTCTGTCACTTTATTGAGAAAAGAAAATGCTGCATCGCCTGCTGTAGAAATTATGGCATCTCCCTCTCCAAGGTTTGCGTAAAAAGATTCAATACTTGAAGCACTGGTGATATCCAATGCGGGAGTGGTGGATCGGGAAGCTCCAATCACTTCATATCCTTTTTCCTTTAAAAGATTGGCTACTTGTTTTCCGATTAATCCGTTGGGACCTACTACTAATGTTTTCATTTTTTCCGTTTTTATTTGATTACTGTAAAGCTAATACTGTACCTATTTTTATTTCCGTTGATTATGTCATGTTTATTGTCATATCCCTAACTAAATCTGTCAATTAATACCCAACAGTGAAGCGTACACGTATATGTTTCGGATTTTCCACTTCATCTAAAATGGCAACTGCAAGGTCTTCTACTGAAATCCTGCTTCTGTGATCGGCATCAAACACCGGATTCTCTAAGCCTGTACGATAAGTACCTTTTCTTTCATGTGGCGTTCCGGGATTCATTTCAATAGCCGGACTTAAAAAAGTCCAGTCCAGTTGATCTTCTTTTTTTAATTCATTCAAATAATCACGGGCCGCACCTGCGCCGGGCTTGAATGCTTCCGGAAATTCCGGAGTATCTACAATCTGGACACCTGGCGCAACAAACAGGCTTCCAGCGCCACCATTTACAATCAATCTTTTCACACCAGATTTGTTTACGGCTTCCTGGATAGATCTCGAACCTTTTAAAAAGTCATTGTAAAGATCAGGGTTCGTCCAACCTGCGTTGTACGCACTCACAACTACATCATTTCCTTGCAATATTTTTGCCAAACCGTTACTATCCATTACATCACTTTCTATAATTGTAAGATTGTTTTGGGCTTCTATTTTTCCCGTTTCACGCGCAATAGCGGTTACCTGATGCCCCCTGTCTAATGCTTCTTTCAAAACGGCGGAACCTACAAATCCTGTGGCTCCGATTAATGCTATTTTCATTTTTTTCTTATTTTAAATATCAATGAACCAGCAATTTTATACAAAATCACTGATTCATTATTCGTTGTTATTTTATCCCTGATATTTTAAGCGACCAATGCTTCTTCTTGTACCTGCTTTACCAATTGTATTTCCGCATTTATTTTTATTTCATCGCCGAGTAAAACACCACCAGTTTCCAAAGTGGAACCGTAGGTAATTCCAAAAGCTTTACGGCTTATTTTACCTGACACGGTGAACCCTGCTTTTGTTTGTCCATAAGGATCTACAACGGTACCACCAAACTCAACATCGAATTTTACCGGTTGAGTGATTCCTGCGATCGTTAGATCTCCTGAAAGTGCTCCTTCATCGCCATCTACTTCATATTTTTTTCCTCTGAAATGTATTTGAGGATTCTTTTCAATATTGAAGAAATCAGCCGATTTCAGATGCGCGTCACGTTGCTCGTTGTTCGTATCTATCGAGTCAATTTCCGCAGCAAATTCAATTTTCTTTGCAGAATTAAAGTCATCATTTTCTGTTTCACCAACCAGGGAAAATTTATTGAAATGCCCGGTTACGGTTGAGATCATCAGATGTTTTACTTTAAAAGTTACTTCGCTGTGTGCGGGGTCTAACGACCATTTTGTTAATGACATTGTTGTTTAATTTTTAATTGTTAATATTTATTGTTTTACTGTTGTTGTTTTATTTTATTGAATGAATAGTACCTTATTTCTTGGCAGGGGAATTAGTTGCAATAGAAGCAGTGTAGCCCGCCTGAATAAGAATCTCCGATATTTCTTCTTTTACTGCTTCATCATCTCCCCGAATCACAATCTCTTTTGTAGAAAAATTTCCTGAAATCTTTACCAGTTTTGAGTAAGGTAAAATGCTACCCAATTCGTCCCCCGCATTTTCTTCGTTTGAAAAATCCACTACAATTTTTTGAGTAGCCACTTCCTTCATCATTTTGGCGACCACTTTTTCTTCATTATGAGGAACTGCGAGAATAATAATATCCGCTTCCCAGCAGCCATCCTTCACGCATTCAATAAAGTTGATTTCTGCTTTTGACGAACGCCCTTTCATTTTTTCTGATAAGCGATCGAGCGCTTCTTTATTGTTAGAAATTAAAAGCAGGTTGTACTCACCCTGACTCAAATGAGTTGCAATTTCCTCACCGTTTTTCTCTGTGGCTCCAATTATTGCTATTGATTTTTTTTGTGCCATACCTTCGTTTTTTGTTACACAAAGGTAGACAGGTAAATATCCTCACGCCAATGACGTATGATAATAAATACCATTGATCTAGATCAATTTAAAAGAGATGCGATCATCGCGTTTCCACATGTTTTAAGAAGACAGGACAGGGTTTGTCATAAATCCGTTCCATCATACACCTCCGGATTTACTGGGTATGGAATTCGTTTTCCGTTCAATGCTGCAATAACGTTTTGCGCCGCGAGCGTTGCCATAGCATCCCTGGTTTCAATGGTTGCGGTGCCAATGTGTGGCAACACTGCCACGTTAGGCATTGTTAATAAGTTATTATCCGGCGCCATTGGTTCCGGATTGGTTACATCCAAACCCGCGCCCCAAATAGTTCCTTTTTGCAAAGCTTCTATAAGGTCCTTTTCGTTATGAATATCGCCCCGGGCGGAGTTAATGAAAATGGACGAAGGCTTCATCAGGCTGAAGGCAGAATTGTCAAATTTGCCTTTTGTCTCATCAGAAAGCACTGTATGTACAGAAATAATATCACTCTTTTTTAATAGTTCTTCAAACGAAACCAATTTGGCGTTTAGCTCTCTTTCCGCATATTCGTTGTGATTCCTGTTGTTATAAAGAACTTTCATGTTATAGGCTCCCACACATCGCTTTGCCAATTCAAATCCAATATTTCCCAAACCATAAATTCCCAGCGTTTTACCATACAGTTCAATACCAAGATTGGCAGTAGGCTCAAAGAAATTCCAATCGCCATTCATTATTCTACGGTACTGGTAAAATGCTTTTCGCGAAACGGCAAGCATCAATAAGAAAGCAGTGTCCGCAGTGGCTGCGCTAACCACGCCCGGCGTGTTTCCAATCGGTATTTTCAATTTAGTCGCTTCGTCAATATCTACTCTGTCGAAACCAACGGAGTGTAAGGAGATTACTTTTAAATGGCTGCACTCATGTAAAAAATGGGCGTCAATCACACTGTAACCCGCTATGATAATTGCATCGCTGTTTTTACTTTTTTCAATTAATTCTTTTGGATTAAGGTTGCGTCTTTCTTTCCATTCTTCAATTTCGATTCCTGCATCACGCAATAATTTTAATCCTGCTTCCGGTATTATGTTGGTGATAAATACTTTCATGATTAATGAATCTTAATTACAAATCTTTATTGATATAACAGAAACATAAAGATAAGAAATCGCAGACAAGGATCATTTCAAAGCAGTAAATGATAACGAATTACTAACTTATTTTCTATCGGCCATTTGGCCACGAATGCGGCTCAGCGTTTCGGGAGTGATGCCAAGGTAAGAGGCAACCATGTGTTGAGGAATTCTCTGGAGACACCCGGGAAAATTATTAATAAGTTTGGTATATTTTTCCTCAGCAGTTTCACTCATAGAAGACATCAGTCTTCGTTGTGTGGCGATAAGGCTGTTTTGAATCAGGATACGAAAGTAGCGTTCGAACGCAGGCACCTTATCAAGCAAAATATCCCACGATGATTTAGTGATTAAAAGCAACTCACAATCTTCCATAGCTTCTATGTGGAATTGAGAAGGCTCTTCTGTGAGAAAGCTGTAAAGATCACCAGCCCACCAGCCCTCCATTGAGAATTGAAGAATCGGCTCGTTGCCTTTTTCATCTACCGTAAACATCCGCAACATTCCTTTTTCTACAAAAGCCGTGTATTTGCTCACATCGCCTTCCTGCAGCAGGAATTGCCTTTTGCGTAATTTCTTTGGAATGAAAAGTGTTTTTGCAAAATTAAATTCATCCTCTTTGATCGAAACTTTTTCTTTGACACTGTGCAATAGGAGTTCAAACATTTACGATGATTGAGATTGTTGAATGCGCAAATTTAGTCGAAATTTAAATCGTGAGAATGAGAACGGGTGCATTTCAAAATGTCGCACCACTTTCGTCCTCATCAAAAAGGAGAAGTGATAAACGTTGCAAATGGAAATTAAACTTAAATTGGGCAACAGGAATCTTGAATAAAAGCTCGTTTACTGTAAATCGTACTTGTTACTGTAAATCGTACTTCGTTTCCGGTTCATTGCCTGAATAATCCTGAGAAAATCTAATTTATTTTTTCTTTTTTTGGAGGACGGCTACGGTCAGGCGGCTTACACAAAACAGCTTTTCTTTATCGTCATAAATTTTAATATCCCACACGTGTGTGGATCTTCCCAAATGTAATGGTGCTGCGACAGCCGTCACCTTTCCATCGCTTACACTTCTTAAATGATTGGCATTTATTTCAAGGCCAACACAGTAATATTTTTCCCGATCAATAACGAGTGCAGAAGCAACGCTACCCACTGTTTCAGCAAGCACACAGGATGCGCCGCCATGCAGAAAGCCATAGGGCTGACGCGTTTTATCAGTTATCTCCATTGATAATTTTAAGAAATCATCGCCGATCGATTCCCATTTCAAATCGAGAAATTCAGTCATGGTGTTTTTACCGATACTATGTAAATCGACAAGCTTAATGTCTTTATGAAACCAGATTGGCATAATTAGTAAATTGTTTTCTTCACCGCATCGGGTAAAAATTGAGATACATCTCCCTTATTCAGTATTACGTCCCGTATCAAGGTACTGGCTATGGAAGTATACTTAGGAAGGGTCGTTAAAAAAACTGTTTCTACGTTATTCTTTAAGCTGCGGTTCATATCGGCAATTGCCTTTTCATATTCAAAATCATTCACGTAACGGATACCTCTTAATATAAAATCAGCACCTACTTTTTTACAGCATTCCACCGTTAGCCCATCATAGGCTAATATTCCAATTTTGGGTTCATCTTTATAAATCTCTCTGAGCCATGCTAACCGCTGCTCTTCTGAAAACATGGGAAGCTTGCTGCTGTTTCTTCCTAAACCAACATACAATTTATCAAACAAAGGAAGCGCCCTGTCAATAATATCCGTATGTCCAAGTGTAACGGGATCAAACGTTCCGGGAAACAAACATATTCTATCCATAAAAAGTATTGAGTTGGTTTTACAAAAAAATTCGCACTTCTATCAGGCAAAATTTTGTTTATTGCTCAGTAAATATAACACAGCCATTCTTACTGCAACACCATTTTCTACCTGTTGCAAAATAATAGATTGTTTGGAATCTGCCACATCGCTGTCTATCTCCACTCCCCTGTTGATGGGACCTGGATGAAGAATAACTATTTCTTTATTCAGGCTATCTAACAATTTTTTATTAACTCCATAAGCCAAATTGTATTCGCGCAACGAAGAAAAAAGCACCTGGTTCTGACGTTCTAATTGTATGCGCAGTATATTGGCCACATCACACCATTGCAAAGCTTTTGCGAGATTGTATTCTACCCTGATATCGAACGCTTCTTTTATATATTTTGGAATTAAAGTAGGAGGCCCGGCTACCATTACCTCCGCTCCAGCTTTTTTTAAAAGATAAATATTACTAAGTGCCACCCGCGAATGCATAATGTCACCCACTAAAACGATTTTCTTTCCTTCTAATTTTCCCAACTTTTCCTTTATCGAAAAAGCGTCTAACAATGCTTGTGTAGGATGTTCATTGATACCATCTCCAGCATTGATTATTGCGACGGGAATATGCTTTGCCAAAAAATGAGGCGCGCCGCTGGCACTATGCCGCATCACCACCATATCTACCTTCATGGAAAGGATATTATTCACTGTGTCTAACAAAGTCTCCCCTTTTGAAACAGAAGAGCCGGAAGCAGAGAAATTAAGCGTATCGGCGCTTAGGCGCTTCTCAGCCAGCTCAAAAGAAATTCTTGTTCGGGTAGAATTTTCATAAAATAAATTGACAATGGTGGTATCTCTCAGCGAAGGAACTTTTTTTATGGGCCTTTGTAAAACCTCCTTAAATTGAGTGGCCGTAGATAATATTAATTCAATGTCTCTAAGATCTAAATCTTTAATGCCGAGAAGATGTCTGGTGGATAGTTGCATTAAAGATCAAAGCTAAATGAAAAAAATTAATGGACAAAAGATAAATACCCGAGTGCGCATTTCAAAAAATCTTATGGCAGCGCTATGCGCTTCCTCTCGTAATACCTCATACTTATTCCCGGCCAGAGCAAGGAATGCTTTGCGTGAAAAACTCACATCTTGTTCATTTCCAAAAATCGTAGGAAAGTAAAAAACGTGCTCAAAAGGTAACTATTCAGTCTCCAATTTAGCTATAAGTGATAAAGCATTCAAAACATTTTGTCCGGATTTAATGGTCGTGTCGATAATTGATCTCAAAACGGCGAAGGCATCTGCCCCTTCAGTAGATTTAAATTGCCCTGATAT
>DATCFI010000045.1:0-13343 GCA_036509585.1 Hanamia sp.
GGCGTATCTGAATGAATTCTTTTATCGCTTTAACAGACGGGGATTTGATAAAACTATATTTCACAACCTTCTAGAAAGAATGGTTAAGAGTGACCCCATTTATCAAAAGGTATTCACGACTTAAACGATTTATTCTAAAAAGAAATTAGTTGTTTCGAGATAGGCCACATCATCGCGCGTAATTTTTCGGCCATTGAAAAATACTTCTCCACTGTCTGGCTTTAGAAATGTAGCAACGATATCAAAAAAAGTCGTTTTCCCGGCTCCATTCAGACCAATAATTCCATGGGTTAACGATGGATGAAAATCAATGGAGATATTATTCAGCACTTTGTTTTCGCCAAAAGATTTTTTTATTGCTTCAACGCGGATCATCAATATAATGTTTTAAATTTTTTATAGATCTGTTATAATTCCTGAAACACATGATAGCGGGAATGGGTAGCAGAAAAGGAATCAACGCGCCAATAGTTACCATGCTGATAATAATGGTGTTTCCTTTCAGATTTTCATTCGGCAGATAAGTCGTGTACTTGAGCAGTATAGCGAATACAATAATGGTAATCTGCACTAACAGGAAAATAGCATTGACCAAAATTAATGTCGGATTAAAAATGCTGTTGATAACCAGTATTGGAACAACGAGTATCGCTGTGAAACTGACGGCCGTTTCTATCTTTTTCTTTATCAATCGTCCAGGGCTTTCAGATGATGCGAATAATACCTGCAACGATTCGCACTGTTGGTAGAAGGAAGTAGCAGTAACGATCATGAACCATAAAAATATAAGTGGAAGAATCCTGACGCGGCAAGTGATGATTGCAAGAATCCATAAAACGATAAACAATACCAGGTTCTTTCGTAAGCCAGTGAGCCATTCAAAGTTTTGTGGAGAAATGATTTTGGAAAGATGAGGAAACCGGGTCCGTTGCCGGAAACTGGCTTTGATAGGGGCAATCAAAAAACAGGCTAATACCCATGTTGGAAAGTAAAACCATTGTGAAGTAAAGATGGAAGGTAAAATAAAAGGGAATGAAAAAATAAGATACTCTGTAAATATATTTTGTATAGGCCTGGCAACGTGGTTGTTCACAAATTCTTTATCACTTCGTGAAAAATGAATACCGGCTAATGTCAAAATCGTAACAGCAAAAACATACGGGGATTTATCTTTTTCTCTGTAAGCTAAAAAAGTATAAAATATTGCGATGCATAAAAAGCCAAACAGGATAAGTGCATAAAATATTCCCAGCGAATTCAGCTGTCTTTTTGCCTGGTGAAGCCTTACTCTGAGCAATATCCAATTCATAATGTTTGTTCAGATTGTATGTGAATACCTGTCACGGCCAACGAAAAAATAATGTGTTAGCTTCTCAGAATAATTTCTCAGGATATACGCCTGCTTTAATTAAAGCAAGAATGCTTTCTTTTACATTTGGCGCATCTTCTTTGTAGGTAACGCCAAACCATTGAGAAGAAGTAGGAATTACTTTTATCTTTCCTTTGCCGTTGTTTATGTAGGCATCCACAATAGTAGGAATGAAGAACTCTGCTTTCGGATTTTCAGCATTTTCCTGTAAAAATTTTACAAATAATTCCTGGGTATAGTCGAATATATGCTCGTCAAATCCCCAGAAATTCATGCTGACGGTAGTATCGGCAGGTAGAGGTACTTTCAGCGTATTTTCTACATAGAATATTTTTCCATCTTCAGGAAATATTTTTGTGCGCTCATGAATTCCTACCAGGTTTTGTTCGAAATCCACCTCGCATACGCCGCGGCTTACGGATCCGTTCTCTGAAATTGTTTTTGAAAGTTGATAACCAATAACGCAATACTTCTTCGGAGATACTTCTTCTTTCAAAAATTTCGCTGCTTTTTCGAAAGCATCGGCACCATAATAATCATCAGCATTGATCACAGCAAAAGGCTCATGTATTACGTCTTTTGCACAAAGAACGGCGTGCGCAGTTCCCCATGGTTTTGTACGTTCTGTGATGAATTCAAAATTTCCAATATAAGAATCCATTTCCTGCATTACATATTCTGTTTCAATTTTGCCACTAAGCTTGTGCTCAAATTGATTTTTAAATTCGGCTGCAAAAGATTGGCGAATGATAAAGACCACTTTCCCGAATCCGCTTCTGATGGCATCATAGATAGAATAGTCAATGATGGTTTCTCTATTTGGCCCAAAAGCGTCCATTTGTTTATTGCCGCCATATCGGCTGCCCATTCCTGCTGCTAAAATCAAAAGTGTAGGTTTCATCTGTAATAATTTGATATTGATTATTAATTTAAATTGCTGCAAAATAACAAGAAATTTTTATGCCACATCCGCTGATGGAACACTTAGTGCCTGGGATTGTTTTTAAAGCGCCTGTTATTTTAGAATTAAAAAATGAATTTTATAACAAAACTAATGTAAGAATTTCATTACTGAGACTTGATGAAATCCATCCGGTAATTTCGGGTAATAAATTATTTAAACTTTATTATTTTTTAAAAGAAGCGAAGGATTATCCTGAAAAGAAGATAATCACCTTCGGTGGTGCCTATTCCAATCATCTTGCTGCTACTGCATTTGCCTGCAAAATGATGGGTGTAAAGTGCATTGGAATCGTTCGCGGAGAAAAACCAAAAAAACTTTCTCGCACACTCTTGTTTTGCATAGATCAGCAAATGCAACTTGAATATGTTGGCCGCCACCAATATAGAAAAATTAATGAAAAGCAATTCTTAAACGACTTAAAGAAAAAATATGGTGACTCGATTATTATTCCTGAAGGCGGGTTTTCTATAAAAGGAAAAGAAGGCGCATCATTAATTACGGAATTGTTTGGTGATAAAAAATTTTCCCATGTGTGTATTCCTGTGGGAACAGCCACCACATTTGCCGGAGTTATAGATGGAGTAAATAATGACGCTGAGATAATTGGCTTTGGTGTTTTAAAAAACTTTACGGATATAGGTAGCAGATTACAACAGTTGCTGGTACGTCCCGATAAAAAATATAAATTTAATGGAGATTATCACTTTGGCGGTTATGCTAAAAAAACGGAGGAATTAATTTTATTTATGAACACATTTTATAATGAGCACAGAATTTCGTTGGACTTTGTTTATACAGCCAAAATGATGTACGGAGTAAATGATCTGATTCAAAAAAAGATTTTTCAACAGGGAGCTAATATTTTATGCATTCACACGGGCGGATTGCAGGGCAATAATTCATTACCTGATGGAACATTGGTTTATTAAAATCAAACAGTAAACGAACAAAAAAACCGATTTTTCAACCGGTTTTTTTGGTATAAGCTTTTTGAGATTAAATTTTCTTACGAGAATTGTTACGCAACTATTTACTTCAAGTAAATAGAATCCATATTTGCCCCACAATGAAGCATACCCGACTTGTATTTCGGATCGTTTTTCCCCAGGTAAGGATTATTGATTTCAGTTGTACTGCTCAGCCAGTTTGCAGGCTTATCGTCGCCAAAAGCCATCGGACAATTTTGCCAGTAAATTTTATTGCCTTCATATCCGATCACTTTCAACAGCGGATATAGATTTTCTGAAACCATACTGAAATCCTGGCGCATCTCAGTGATATCGCTTTCCTGTAAAATAGGTTCGGCATTGGCTTTGATGTCGCTCATATTTTGCCTGGCAGTAATAACCAGCGACGAATCCCTGGATTGAAGTTCACTTAACCGAATACTATCTGTTGCATTTATAAATTTTGAAGCGGCCGTTTTTATCGCGGAAGTATCCGCATTTACAAACGCATCCTTCATAATGAAGTAGGCATCCAAAACGTTGGCGATACTCTGATTAAATTCCGGCGAATGCTTTTTTGCTGCGTCGGTTACTTCGGGCACAGCTTTTACTGCTTGTTTATCTTTCTTAAAAACGAAAAACCAAAGACCGAGTGCCACAATTATCAAAATCAGGACAAAAAGAAATCGTTTCATAATTGTTCGTTTAAATTTTTCTAAACCAAATAACATTTACCAAAATAAACTGATTCGTGTCACTGGTTATTGCAAAAATTAAATTTTAAGAAAGTTTTTCCAAACCTTCTTTGAGCTTTTTAAAGCCAGCTTCAATATTTTCCATGCTATTGGCAAATGAAATTCTTATATAACCCGGCTGGCCGAATGCATCTCCTGAAACCGTTGAAACATGCGCGCTATTCAACAAATACATGCAAAGTTCATTAGAGTTGTTGATCACTTCGCCATCGTGTTTTTTACCAAAGTAATGCCTTACGTCAGGAAATATGTAAAACGCTCCCTGTGGTTCTACGCATTTTAATTCAGGTAATTCTTTTAATAATTCGGTAACTCTCTGTTTACGACGTTTGAATTCTTTGATCATTTCGTAAGTAGCGGTCAAAGGAGATTCCAGCGCTGTGATAGCAGCCCGCTGAGCGATGGAATTAGTGCCACTGGTAAATTGTCCCTGTATTTTTTCGCATGCTTTGGCTACATCGACTGGTGCGGCGATATATCCCAATCTCCAGCCGGTCATCGCGAATCCTTTGCTAAGGCCGTTTACAATAATAACCCTGTCTTTAATGCTCTCAAATTGAGCAATGCTTTCGTAATTGCCACCTTCATACGAATAATTAATATATTCATATATTTCATCACTTATAATACTAACGTGTGGATGTTTTTCAAAGACTTTGGCAAGCCCCTCAAGTTCTTCTTTTGTATAAGTAGCTCCTGTTGGGTTGCACGGCGTTGAAAAGATAAAAAGTTTAGACTTTTCTGTAATCGCTTCTTCCAATTGAGCGGGTGTTATTTTAAAACCGGCTTCCGGCGTGCCTTTTACAAAAACAACTTTTGCCCTTGCCAACCGCGCAATTTCTGAATAAGAAACCCAGTAAGGTGTAGGAATAATGATTTCATCATCATCATCGAGAATGCTTAACATGGTGTTGGCGATACATTGCTTTGCACCTGTACTTACCACTATTTGCTGCGGCGTATAAGTAAGGCCATTATCTCTTAATAATTTTTTGCAGATAGCCTCTTTCAATTCCGCGTAGCCTGATACAGGCGTATAGTGACTCCAGTTTTCGTCTATCGCTTTTTTTGCTGCGTCCTTTATATGTTCCGGCGTATTAAAATCGGGTTCTCCAAGGCTAAGGTCAATTATATTGATTCCTTTAGCTCTTAATTCGCGACCAAGTTTGGCCATTTTGATGGTTTCAGGTTCGTTGAATCTGTCTAAAATTGATGAAAGTTTCATGTATTTATTTTTTAAATCTGCGCAAAAGTACGTTATTGATACATTGCTTGAAAGTGTAGGATTTATTTCTTTGGAAAAAGATAAAAATTTGTCCTTGTTTTAAAGTATTTCAATCGCGGAGGAAACTCTCTCGACGAAGAATATTTTGTGCTGGCAAAGTGTTTTGTGATCAATAGATCTTTGTTGCGAAGGAGCAAATTGTTTGCAACAAAGACGCGGAAGGGAGGGAAAAACGTCAAGTTTTATCATAAATATTTATTTTTCTTATCAAATAAGAATTGTGGTTTTTAGTTCGTTTGCTGCAAAAAATGATTGTTTTATTTGCTAATTCGGAAATGAGTTTTGAAAAAATAGTAATTATAAGATTCATTCAGATTTACAAATCAGTGCATTATTATTGCGGTATTTTTTGAATTTCTCAGAATACGTAGTTTCCAATGAAAATCCTCAAAAAATTTCATATCAAACCCCTATCTTTGCGCACTTCTAAAAAAAATATATTAAGATATGAAACTGAAAGGTTTGGTGTGGTTCTTTGCCATAATGCTTATTCTGATCTCTGTTTATCAACTTTCTTTTACGTGGGTAGTTAACAGCCATGAGAGCGCCATGAAGGCCAAAGCGATAAAATTTGTAGACAGAAGCAATCCGGGGATATCCGGCGATGCAAAAGACCAGCTCGTTCAGAGTACGTTTCATCATTATCTCGATAGCACCAGGGACGATAAGATATATCCAGTATTAGGAACTACCTACCAAAAATCTAAAGAAAACGAACTCAGTCTTGGCCTCGATCTACAAGGCGGTATGGCTGTTACATTGAACGTAAGTCTTGATGGTCTTTTAAAATCGCTCAGCAATAATCCTAAAGATCCTCAACTCTTAAAGGCGTTAGAGACTGCCAACGAGGAAAAATTAACCAATGACGCTGATTTTATTACCTTATTTGGCGACGCATTTAAGCAGCAAAACCCGGGAGTTCCACTGGCATCTGTATTTGCAGGAGCCGGAAAGACTATTAAGATATCTGACAATGACCAAACCGTTTTGAACGCATTGCAAGCAACTGCAAAAACTGCGATCAACCAGACCTATAAAGTACTACTAAAACGTATTGACCAGTTTGGTGTGGCTTCTCCATCTATTAATCTTGATGCTAATAAAGGTATTATTAATGTAGAACTGGCTGGTGTTCAAAACGCAGAAAGGGTAAGAAATTTATTACAGGCTTCTGCTTACCTGCAATTTTGGGAAGTATATAATATAGGTGATAAAGAAAATGGTATCGGGAAAAATATTGACGATGCTGATAAGGCGCTTGCAGATTATTTGAGCGGCGTGTCTCCGGATTCTTTAAAACTTTCTTCTGCTGATTCTGCAAAATTGCTTGCGAATGAACATCCGCTTGCCAGCATCATTCATTTTATCGGGCCACAACAAGGCCAGGACGGTAAAACTCAATATTATTCTGCAATAGCAAGTGTGGAAGCTAAAGACACCGCTTTGGCGAATAAGTATTTGGATATGAACGTGGTCAAAAATAATTTTCCACCGAACATCAAATTTCTGTATGGCCTTGAGCAGAAAAACGAAAAAAATGGTCAGCGTTATTTCGAGCTATATGCTATCAAGACTATTCCCGGAACTGACAAAGCGAAATTAGAAGGCGAGGGCGTTGAAGATTCAAGAGCAGACTATGATGAGCATGGACGGCCTGCTATCAAAATGACGATGACACCAACCGGTAGTCGAATTTGGGGAAAGCTTACTACTGATAACGTGGGACGGCCAATTGCTATTGTGTTAGATAATATTGTGTACAGCGCTCCAAATGTAAATGGACCTATCGAAGGAGGTAATTCTGAAATCAGCGGAAACTTTACGGTTCAGGAAGCACAGGATCTTGCGAGCATATTAAGAATTGGTAAAATTGACGCGCCTGCAAAGATTGTGCAGGAGCAGATTGTAGGCCCCACACTGGGGCAGGCGGCTGTGCATGGTGGTATGATGGCTTTTATCATTTCCTTCATTGTGATTTTTATATTAATGTTGATTTATTATAATACTGCGGGCTGGGTTGCCAACATTGCTTTAATATTAAACCTGCTATTCACGATAGGAATTCTGAGCGCTTTAGGCGCTACGCTTACTGCTGCTGGTATTGCAGGTTTGGTGCTTACCATTGGTATGGCAGTGGATACCAACGTAATTATTTTTGAAAGAATAAAGGAGGAACTCGCGCGGGGTAAAAGCCATCACCAGGCAGTTCACGATGGTTATATCCGTTCTTACGCTCCTGTAATTGATGCGCACGTTACGGTGTTTTTAACGGCAGCTATTTTATTTTATTTTGGATTAGGTCCTGTACTTGGTTTTGCTACTACCCAGATGCTTGGTATTACGCTTTCGCTGTTTTGCGGAATTCTAATATCAAGACTCGTTACAGATTTGTGGATGAGCAAAAAAGACAGGCACTTCAAGTATTTTACCACTTTTTCAAAAAAGATATTTCAACATGCCAGCTATAAATTTATCGAATACCGCAAAGTAGCATACGCCATTTCGGTTGTGGTATTGATTCTCGGTGTTTCATCGTTCTTCCATGGTTTCGACAAGGGAGTAGAATTCAAAGGCGGTAGAAGCTATACCGTCAAATTTGATCATAATGTAGATAGAGACGCTATCACGGCTCCATTGCACACGGCGTTTGATGGTGATTATCCGGTGATAAAAACAGTGGGTGATAGCAAACATTTGGATATTACTACTTCTTACCTGATAGGTGTGAATAATGCTGACAGCGCGGTAGAAAGCAGGTTATTCGAGGGACTGAAATCTCAGTTGCCGGCCAATATTACCGAACAGGAATTCTCAAAAAATTATATCCAGGCCCACCAGGTGGTGCAGCCGGTTATTTCCAAAGACCTGGAACGAGGCGCTATAAAAGCCGTAATCTTTGCGATCCTGGCTATCATCCTGTATATCTTTCTTCGTTTTCGTGATTGGAGATATTCCGTTGGTACGATCATCTCATTATTGCATGATGTATTTGTAGCACTTGCGATTTTCTCTTTCTTTAAGAATATCGTTCCTTTCCCGTTGGAGATCGATCAGCATTTTATTGCGGCAATATTAACGGTGGTCGGATTCTCGATGAATGATACGGTAATTGTGTTTGACCGTATAAGGGAAGACAGTCATAATATGAAAGGCGCCTCTAAAGAATCTATTATCAATCGTGCGATCAATGATACATTGAGCAGAACCATCATGACTTCTGTAACTGTGTTTATCACCTTACTCGCTCTCTTCATTTTTGGGGGCGACGTGACACGTGGATTCGCATTCTGTATGTTGATAGGTGTTGTTACAGGTACGTATTCTTCTATTTTTGTGGCTGCGCCGATATTGATAGAGTTCGCTAAAGACAAGCCTTTGGGAGCTGCGCGTATCAAATCTTCAGAAAAAAATAAATTGCCAAAAGCTAAAATGGTTCAATCAAAATAGAGTTTAAAATTTTTATCTAAAAAGCCGATGAGTGATCATCGGCTTTTTTGTGCGTGTGATGAATCGATATTTATTTTCTTAAAGGTAAGAATGGGAATTTAGATTATTTGTTCGTTTACTGGAAAAAAGTAAACTATTGATCGGCAAGGATATGTCTGTATTTTTTAAGAATAGTTTTTTGAAAACAGTATTTTGCAAAGTAACGAACGTAAAAAAGCCAGTAAATTATTACCGGCTTTTTATTAACAATATATAATTAAACGTCAACTTTTAAATATCCGTTGCCTCTCCGTAAGCTATTGCGGTAGCCTCTTTAATGGCTTCGCTGATGGTTGGGTGCGGATGAATGGCATTTAGAATTTCGTGCCCAGTCGTTTCTAATTTACGCGCTACTACTACTTCTGCTATTATTTCAGTAACGTTATATCCTATTGCGTGACAACCCAGCAACTCGCCGTATTTAGCATCGTAAATTATTTTTACGAAGCCTTCTGTTGCGCCCGCTGCAGTTGCTTTACCACTTGCCATGAATGGAAACTTTCCAACTTTCAATTCATAACCCGCATCCTTAGCTGCTTTTTCTGTATAACCTACTGAGGCAATTTCAGGAGAGCAATAAGTACATCCCGGTACATTGTTGTAATCTATTGGATCAGGATTTTTGCCAGCCAGGTGTTCGGCTGCATTTATCCCTTCTTTAGAGGCTTTATGAGCAAGCGCCTGGTGAGGTGTGCAATCGCCGATAGCATAAACTCCTTTTATATTTGTTTGCTGATTTGCGTCAACCACAATCCTTCCTTTATCTGTTTTAATTCCCAACTCTTCCAGACCTATATTCTCAATATTAGCTATAATGCCTACTGCGCTCAACAGTGCTTCCGCTTCAAGCGTTACCTCGCCGTTCTGTGTTTTTACTTTTGCTTTTACGCCATCGCCACTTGTGTCAACACTTACTACTTCACTATTGACCATGATGTCAATGCCCTGCTTCTTGAAACTCTTTTCCAGTTCTTTGGATACTTCTTCATCTTCTACAGGTACAACTCTCGGTAGAAATTCCACAATGGTTACTTTAGTTCCGATGCTGTTATAAAAATAGGCGAACTCGGTTCCTATAGCGCCTGAACCTACCACGATAATGGATTTTGGTTGTTCAGGCAAACTCATCGCCTTGCGGTATTCTATTATTTTTTTTCCGTCTAGCTTCATTGTCGGCAATTCCCTTGCTCTGGCGCCAGTGGAGATGATGATATTCTTTGCTTCTAAGGTTTGTTTTTTCCCGTCAGCGGATGTTACTTCCAATTTGGTAGGCGAAATTAGTTTGCCATTTCCCATTACCACATCTATCTTATTCTTCTTCATCAGAAAAGTAACGCCTTTATTCATCTTATCGGCCACACCGCGGCTGCGTTTTATCACGTTGCCAAAATTGGGCTTGGCGTCGCTTACTTCAATTCCGTAATCAGCGGAGTGCTTTGCGTATTCCATTACCTGTGCACTTTTTAATAATGCTTTCGTAGGAATACACCCCCAGTTGAGGCAAATGCCGCCGAGACTTTCACGTTCTACAATCGCTACTTTTTTGCCTAACTGAGACGCTCTGATTGCAGCAGGATAACCACCCGGTCCACTGCCTAAAACGATTACATCATAATTCATTTTGAATATAAATTTTATTAAAAATAAGGTTTGAATGAACGATGCAAAATTACTTTAGAATGCGCAAAGCACAAAAACCGAATCGACAGGAAATTGCTCCCTGTGAAATTTTACAGATATTTGGGTTACTAAAATTTTGAAGCAAAGTTTTAAGAATCCAACAAATGAAAATAACCCTAATTTCTCTTAGTCTTATTTCGATATTCCTGCTGACAAGTTGTAGCTCAACGCGAAAGGCTGCGAAGCCTGAAACAACTGAAAATGCTGATATACACAGTACAGTTGTGATAAAGAACCATGTTCCTCCGCGGGAAATAAATACCGGCAATGTTCCCGCCTCGGATATAGTTGCGTTTGCTCAAACGTTGATCGGAATAAAATACACTTATGGCTCTGCCGTCAAAGAAAAGGGGTTCGACTGTTCGGGGTTTATTGATTACGTTTTCAACCATTTTAATATTTCTGCCCCACGCACCTCTGTTGATTTTACCAATGTTGGTGAAGAAGTCGCTATAAAAGATTGTAAGCCCGGCGATCTAATCTTATTTACCGGAAGTGATGTTAAAAGCGGCGTGGTGGGTCATTTGGGAATTGTCACTGAAAACAGAAACGGCGATCTTAAATTCATTCATGCTTCCACCAGCAGGGGCGTGATGGTATCCGGAATGAACTCTTACTTTATCCCTCGGTTTGTGAAAGTCAACAGAGTGTTTACTTTTTTTTAGAGAATATCGGTCTATGTGATCGAATCATCAAAAATAAAAAATCGGCTTTATTGTTTGTTTGCTAGCTCGTCTGTTATCTTTTCTTTTTGGATTATACGATCTTCAGCCATCGTTTTTAAGGTATTAATGCTTAGGTTGATTTCGAAGCCAACCATCACCACCATTGAGTTTAAAAAGATCATGATCATAATTACCATGACTGTGCCGATAGAGCCATATAAGATATTGTACCTGCCGAAATTATTTACGAAAACAGTAAACCCGATCGTCACGAGGATGCTTAAGAAAGTAGCGATGGTAGTACCCGGAGAGGCGAGTTTCCACCTGGTAGTCGTAGAGGGCGCAAATCGATATATAAAAGCGAAAGAGTAATAGACAAGCCCAATGATAAAAATCCATTTTCCGTAAAGAATCACGTTTCGCAGCGTTTCATTGTGGACACCTAATGTTTTCAATATGCTTCTTTGAAGTAGTAATAGTATGAGACACACGAGCAAAAGTCCGAAAAGCATCACGGTCAGTTTGATCGCTTCCCAGCGTGTTTTTAAACCTTTCATTTTTTCAAATCCGACATGGTTTTTATTAAAAGATCTCATCATGCCCATGACCGCGCCCGAAGCAAAAAAGAGTGATAAAATAAAGGTAAAAGAGATCAGACCTATCTTGGATCCATCAAAAAAACTATCTACAAAATTGATCAATCCTGAATTGTAGGTGGAGGAGGGGATGATGTCGTGGATCAATCCATGAAGTTGAATCCTTATTGCCCGTTTCGAAAAAAAAGGAAGGTTGGGAATCAGGGTAAAAAGAAACAAGCAGGATGTAGGCACCGACATAATAAAATTATAGGAAATCGCCGATGCTTTTTCAGTAAAATCCGGAAGATTAAATTTCTTTGAAAAATCCTTTAATACTGCGTGCAATTTAACACCGTAGAAGCCGGGTGGCGACCATTTCTTACTTTTTTTTATAAAGTATTTTATCGGGTGAATGATTAAATATGTCGGCGATCTTTTATTCAAAATTTTCCATATAATTTAAAGATTCTTCTTACGTGGTATTTCTGACTTTATTGCTTTTCCTGTTTTGATTTTATTAAACTATCTAATGCTTGCTGGTATGCCTTTGCATTCACCTGGTGTTCACTATATGTGGACGCAAAATCGGAATAGCCCGAAAAATCAGGCCGTGCTACGAAAAACAAATAATCTGTTTCCGGTGCATCCAGTACTGCGTCTATTGTCTTTATTGAAGGTGTGCAAATAGGTCCCGGAGGCAATCCTTTGTTCAGATAGGTGTTGTATGGCGACACAAACCCGAGATACTTGAGATAGATTCTTTTTAATGCAAAATCTTTCATCGCAAACTTTACTGTTGGGTCTGCAGCCAGTTTCATTCCTTTTCTAAGGCGATTAATATAGACACTCGCTATTTTTCCTTTATCATCCTGTTTGTTGGTTTCTTCCTCTACGATAGAGGCAAGCGTGTAAACTTCTTTGGGGCTTAGATTAAGTTGTGCTGCCTTTTGCAGGCGATCGGAATTCCAGAATTTTTTTGATTCATCATAAAGTTTGCTGAATATATTTTCAATCGGCGTATTCCACGTGTACGTATAGGTGTTAGGAATAACAATGGTCATAACAGTATTCGTATCTACATCAAATTGCTTCAGCGTATCTGCATTATTTAGAAAATTAATCACTGTCGCTGAGTCTACTTCAAAACGTTCTCCAATTCTTTTAGCCAGATCTTCCCGTGTGCGCAATTTAGTAATGACCAAATTAACAGGCGCCTGTTTTCCTGAGCGTAACATTTTCATCAAATGATACAAACTCATTCCATTGGTGATCTTATATTTTCCTGCCTTTACGTTTTGAGGGTAGTCGACATATTTTGCTATTTGGTCAAACCAAAAATTTCCTTTAATAAAATTATTCTTTTCAAGACTGTCTTTGACATCCTGGTAGTTGCCGCCTGTGCGGATGTATAAAAACGTCTTTTCAGGATTTTGAATTACAGGGCCGAAAACGTTCCACGCGCCCCACGCACCAGTCAATAAGATAATCAACAATAAAAACAAAAAGAACCTTTTAATTTTCATAAACGGGATTTAAAATTATAGAATAAATCGTTTAAGTCGTGAATACCTTTTGATAAATGGGGTCACTCTTAACCATTCTTTCTAGAAGGTT
>DATCFI010000046.1:0-2331 GCA_036509585.1 Hanamia sp.
AAATTCTATTAAACTCATTCCTGTAAACATGGCTAATAATTTTAGCTCAAATATACTAATATTATTAGCTTAAAACAAATACTATTCAATTCATCACGACCTATCTGCTTTATTCTATTTATTTATTTGTTTACTGCGGGGCGGGATGCTTCGACAGCCTGCCTGTCCCGTAGGCAGGCCTGAACCATAATGAGGAAATTAAACTTATATCGTTCAGGCCGCGGAAGGCAAGCGTCCCGAACGTGAGTAGATCTGCTCGGGACGCTTCAATGTAAATGTTCATGCAAAAAAAGAGGAACTTTGATCCTGGCTTTTGTCAGAACAGAAATATTTTGTTTATATTCGTTGAGTGGCAAAACATAATCAAAAGGGACTAGACTTTATTGTTGATAAGTTAACAAATTCCATTGAGAATATCCAGACAGGTGAAGTATTTGACACGATAATTATCCGGTTAACAAGGGCCGACAATAACCTGATAAAAAAGACTGAATGGCAGTTTGACTGGCACCAGGAAATTAATGACAAAACAAGGGAATGTTTCAAATTGACAACAGTCAATAATCCAAATATTATTCAGGGCCTGGTAAGTATTGAAGATAAACAAGACCATATTTTCATGTACCTGATTGAAAGTGCAAAATTTAATGTAGGGGAAAATAAGGTTTACGTTGGAGTACCGGCTAATCTCATTGCTTTTGTTTGCAAGGTTTCTTTTGATAAAGGTTATGAAGGTTTTGTCGCTTTTGACGCAAAAACATCTTTGATAAAACATTATGAAGAATCGCTTCATGCAACGCACTTTCGTGGATTAAGAATGTTTATTGACACAAGTGCGGCATTAAGATTGATTACTCATTATTTTAAAAATTAAAAAATATGACACCCATTAAAGAGCCTAAAAATATTGACTTTTCAAAAAAATCCGAACCATGGACAGAAAAAGAACTTTCTGATTTCAGAAAAGTCATGCAGAAAATAAAAGCAAAGAATACAAAAACAAAGAAAAGAACCTTACGGATAAAGAATAGAAAAACAACAACATCCGGAGAATGACCTATTTGCGCAAAAAAGATTTGTGTACTACTTTTTTTCATTGTCGTTGTAGCACGGTATTTCTATCTACAAATACCTCCGACCCAATTTTCGTTTACCCTTTCCAGTTACACAACAATCAAAAATAGAAAATCGATTTATTTATCCGTTTACTGCTGGGCGGGATGCGCCCGCTAATAAAGTAATCCCATAATATTTACTGTGGGGAAGAAACAAAGATATCCACTTCGGTATTATTCCAATCTTTGCTGCGTTCATCATACATTTCAAAATCGTAGTGATAGGCTCTGTCCAATAAAGAAACCGACAGACCCAATGAGAGATTCGTAGAATGGCATAATGAAAAAATCTATAAAGGTTGAGGAGAAATTTTTCTTTACCTGGGTGCGGTGCTGCTTCCATTTCGGTTCGTGAAGACACGAACCGAGGATAGAAATGTTTTTCTTACCTCGGTGCTTCTTTAAAAATGAATAAAAGAAAAAAAGATTTTTAATTTACATTTAGAAATAAAATATAAAAACCACGCACTAATTTTCAGGCTTATGAAGGAAAGAATTTCTTTACGTATCATCCTGGTTTTTTTGATGACAACGTGTATCACTTTTGTTAACGCACAGACAATTGTCATTGATGGGAATGGGGCGGGCAAGCGCTTTGATGGCATTGGCGCAGTCAATGGAGGTGGCGCTACGGCAGTGTTGCTCAAGGACTATCCCGAGCCGCAACGCAGCCAGATCCTGGATATGGTTTTCAAGCCAAAGTTTGGCGCTTCTGTAAGTACGATGCTCGTTGAGATTCCCGGCGATGGCAATTCAACACAAGGTTCGATGCCCAGCCACATGTATACCCGTGATGACCTCAACTACTCCCGTGGATATATTTGGTGGATGCTTCAGGAAGCCAAAAAACGCAATCCCAATCTCACTCTTGATGGCACTGCCTGGAGTGCGCCGGGCTGGATCGGTAATGGCAATTTCTGGTCGCAGGATGCCGCGGACTATTATGTGAAATGGCTCCAGGGATTGCGAAAAGTTTATCACCTGGAGTTTGATGCCCTCGGCTGCCGCAATGAGAAGGGAGACAGCTATGATTTTGCAAAAATGCTTCGGGCCACCCTCAACGCCAATGGATTTGAAAAAGTCAAGATTCATGCTTTCGATAACTGGGGGGAAGGCAAACTCAATTTCGTAAAGGATATGATGACTGACGAAAAACTCCGCCACGCCATTGACATCATTAGTGCGCATACGTTTTCAGAAATTCCCGCTTCTGCTG
>DATCFI010000047.1:0-4856 GCA_036509585.1 Hanamia sp.
GGCGTATCTGAATGAATTCTTTTATCGCTTTAACAGACGGGGATTTGATAAAACTATATTTCACAACCTTCTAGAAAGAATGGTTAAGAGTGACCCCATTTATCAAAAGGTATTCACGACTTAAACGATTTATTCTAAAAACTATTATGCTTTTGCACAGTATCCCGTTTTTCTTGTTTGTTTTATTCTCTGTCATAACTTATCACATTCAAAGTGATGAAATGAAGCGGTACATTCTAACCCAGGCGGGTCAACAACAAGCGCCTGCCGTTTTGTATATCATAGGAAGTTTGTTGTACGTGCAGTTTTACGCTTATACCTTTATTACGCTTCGTAACATAAATACGTTCAGGAGCAAAATCAGCAATCATTTTTCTGAATTCAATAAAGTAAATTTAAACTGGCTTTCTGTCACTATCATTTTGTTCATGATCGTTATCGGCATCGGTATGGTCAATTCATTTATAAGAATTACCCCGCTTACCAATTATTCCAACATTACACTAACGGTTATCATCTTTACAATTTTTCTATTCATCACACAAATACTCTTTAAAGCCATCCAATATCCTTCAATCTTTGAAGGGATAAAAGAAGAAGAAAATGCTGAGCAAACTGCAACTATTTCACCGGCTATAACAGAGAAAAAAGAAATAAGATATGCCGGTTCTTCTTTGTCGGGTGACGAAAAAGAATTGATGAAACAGCAACTGGTTAATTATATGCAGCAGGAAAAACCATATCTTGAGCCGCAACTAATGCTGGAAGAACTGGCAGACATGCTTAAAATAAAACCCAGAATTTTATCACAGGTTATCAATGAAAGTTTCAACCAAAACTTTTTTGATTTTATAAATCGCTATCGAATCGAAGAAGCCAAACGCTTGCTTGGCAACCCGGCAGATAAAAAAATTACGGTTCTTGAAGTATTATACCAGGTAGGCTTCAACTCAAAATCATCTTTTAATACCTTGTTTAAAAGATATACAGGTGTTACTCCCAGTGAATACAAGAAGTCGAACGCTTCGCTGTAACCGTTACCAGAACTGAATTTTCCTAAAGTCGAACCTTTTTTTTGTACGGGTTTATAAAGCCGGTCGTTTTTATTTGTAATTGAGGGCAATTTTGAACTGGAAAAAATAATAGTATTATGAAACAGTTCAAAAACAATCCCGAACAAAACATCAATCGCCTGAAAAGTGTTTTATTACTCCTTGCAGGCTTATTCAGTTTTATCTTTATCTCCCCCAAATGGCTTATGCCGCTTTGCGCCTGGACGGGTCCGGCAACGCTGCTCTTCTTTTATCGCTTTAGCCATTTTAAAAGAAAATTGCTTTGGGTATTGGGCATTCTTTTAATTGCCCAAACCGTCGCTTTTTATGAGGTGGTCCCTATTCCCGGTGCAGCCTTGATCATTTTTGTTTTGCTGAATGCGCTCATAAAAATAATTCCGTTTGCGATGGATAAAACCTTTGCAAAGCGTAGTAATTCATTTTGGACAACGTTGATATTTCCTGTTACCTATACCGCCTTCGATTTCATCAGCTCTTTTGGTCCGTGGGGCGCATGGGGTTCTGTTGCTAATACACAGTTTGCCTTTAGCTGGTTCAATCAACTCGCATCAGTAACTGGCATCTGGGGTATTTCGTTTATGGTATATTGGTTTGGGTCTTATACGACGTGGCTTGTAAATCATTGGCTTTATACGAGATCATTTCCAAAAGGGGCATTGGTATTCCCGTTGATTTTAGCGACCGTTATTATCGGGGGTGCAGTGCGTTATTGTAATCATAATACAACCATAAACACTGTAAAAATTGCTGGCATTGCGCAAAGCAACATCCCTTTTTTGCAGGCTTTATATAAAGACGTAAACGGCAAATCCATTTCGATTGATGATGCCGTTTCTCCTGTGTCGTCTCAACTGCGACAAGCCAGTACGGCGATGGTTTCGTTTGTCGAACAGCCGGATAGTGTAAAGTTTTATCATTCTTTGCAAGTATTGGATAGCATATATAATCAATTATTTAAATTATCTAGACAAGCGGTTGATAGCGGCGCAAAAATTATTGTTTGGAGTGAAGGAAGCATCATTACCTGGAAACAAAATGAAGTGCACGTTATGCAACTTGCACAAAATTTCGCAAAGCAAAATAATGTGGACTTGGTTATTGGGATGGCTTCTTTTGAAACAGGAAAAATTACGCCTGGCAAACACTTTATGGAAAATAAGGCGATCTATATAAATCATGAAGGCACGCTGTTGAATACCTTGTATAAGAATAAACCTGTTCCCGGTATTGAACCAAGCTCACCGGGAAACGGTATCGTACCTTTTATAAAAACAACAAGTGGTAACGTGTCAACCTCTATTTGTTATGACGCGGATTTTCCCTCTCTGATGAATCAATTAGGAAAAAATAAATCGGGTTTATTAATATTGCCATCCGGTGACTGGAAAGCGATTGCCCCTTACCATACGCAGGCCGCAATTTACAGGGCAATTGAAAACGGTTGTTCTATTCTTCGTGTAACAAACGGTGGCTTAAGCGCAGCTGCAGATTATCGTGGTCAAATTATTGCCAGCAGAGATTTTTTTGACAAAGGACAGAAGATTTTATTGGCAAATATTTCGGTTGAGCATACGGGTACTATTTACAATGTAATTGGTGATGCATTTGGATATGCTTGTCTGACTGCTTTTGTTGCGTTGTTGTTAGTGTTATTTCTAAGATGGTCGATGAGCGGCGTACAGAAAAAATAGTAGGCGCGAAACAGGATTACAGGAATAGGTCCCGATACGAATGCATAGACTGGCCCCAGGCGACTCTCGCGATAGGGAACTTTCTCGTGGCAAAATAGGAATCAGAGTGCAGCGATTCCTTTAAGAGATACGTGACTTTGACGAAAAGAATAATCCTTTTTAATAATTTATCCTTTTCTTAGAAGAATATTATATAATATTGATATTTTTTTGGAACGATTTAGCACGGTATAAACGTGCTCTATATCTATCTTTTTCATCTCTTTAATGAATTTCTTTTATGATAAAAAAAATACTGGTGGTTTTATTGTTTATTCTAATTGTAATACAATTTATAAAACCACAAAAGAATATCTATTCCGGTACAACGCCTGCAGATATTTCAACACTTTACCCTGTTCCTACAGATGTAGATTCGATACTCACTATAGCCTGTAAGGACTGCCACAGTAATAACACGCGCTATCCCTGGTATAATAATCTGCAACCGGCAGCTTGGTATTTAGCTAATCATGTTAAAGATGGAAAAAGGTCTTTTAATTTAAATGAATTTGCAACATATCCGGTAGCAAGGCAGTACGATAAAATACAGGAAATAAAAAAGCAAATTGATAGAGGTGATATGCCTCTTTCTTCTTACACACTTATTCATAGAGACGCTATACTAAGCGATGCAGAAAAAAAGACGGTTATTAGCTGGAGTGAAAACATCCGTCAGCAAATGGAAGCAAAATATCCAAAAGATAGTTTGATAAGAAAACGGAGGCCTGCACCGCCCGCGCTGGTTAAGTAACTAAAATTCGCCAAGACAAGAAGTTTGGAGCAGCATCAGTCAAAAATAAAGACAGGAATCAGCTTTATTTGTTGCTTTACTACATGTGGGGCTTAATGCTTAATACAGAAAGTTAAAGGCCTCAAAAACATGTGACATTAGTCTCTGTCAATGTTTCTTTTAGGCGTCTTCAGAAATCAAAATCCGTTGCCAGTAATAAATGTCTCTGTGTGTTCTATTGGGAGCCTTTAATAACTCTGGTGAACCTACCATTGCATTGGATGCTTTTAAATAAATTACTAAGCGATCAATTATTATCATCATCAATTTTAAAAAAAATAATTGAAACATTTTTGAATAACGAGCTTACTGTTGCAACCTCCTCCAACAGTAATGATAAAATAGTAATCGATTAGAAATTTGTCAAAGTTTTCCAATTAAAAGTCTGGCTTTTTTGCAGGGACTATTTGCAAAAATGGTAACATGATTCAGGAGATTTATTTTTGGCCACCTTTCAATTAATAAAGGCATAATGCTACCAGGCGCCCTTATGCTCAGGTATGCGGGAAACCAATGGAAGACAGAAAATAAACAGCAAAGCTACCAGCAGGTACACATGGCCCTGCATATTATCGGTTTGCGTAGAACCTGCAATAGCTGCAGTGGCTATTGCAATCATAAATATTTGCCCCAGCTGTAAACATAGCGTACGAAGGGCCGCGATGGTTGCAGAATCTTCGGGAGCCAGTTGGAGCCCGGCATTACGTGCCGGCGGACTATCAAGCCCAATCCCTACGCCAATAAGAAATGAGGAGCCTGCCAGCCAAATATAAGGTGTAATTCCGCCTGCCGGATTTAAGGACAATAAAGCTACTCCCACAATGATAACGGAACAACCAATATATAACGGTAACCGGTAGCCGGTTCGCCTCAACAACATGGTGATGATGACTGATAAGGTAATCGAAGCAATACCTTCAGCAACAAGCAATGTCCCGGAATTAAGGGCGCTCATGCCATAATGATTAATTGCATATAAAGGGACGAGAGAAATTACTCCGAGAGTGGTACCTCCAAAGATTGCGTTGAGAAGATTCACTGAACCAAATCCTTTGCCATAGATAAAACGGGGAGAAATAAAAGGGTGTTCAACCCGTTTGATATAACGAAAGAATACTGTGATAGTAATGATTGCAACTATCAACAATCCGATGAAGGTGAATGACCAGATTTTTGCATGTGCCTCTCCCAGGTAACTGGCTGCAAACATCACTGCGAGCAGGCCTATACCCAGCCATATTATTCCTGGAATATCCATTT
>DATCFI010000048.1:0-3221 GCA_036509585.1 Hanamia sp.
GGCGTATCTGAATGAATTCTTTTATCGCTTTAACAGACGGGGATTTGATAAAACTATATTTCACAACCTTCTAGAAAGAATGGTTAAGAGTGACCCCATTTATCAAAAGGTATTCACGACTTAAACGATTTATTCTAAAAAATTATTTTAAAATCGCATGGCGGAATATTGTTAAGAATCCTTTTTATTCTGTCATAAACATAATTGGCTTGTCAACAGGTATTGCATTTACTTTATTGATCAGCGCTTATGTCTGGAGCGAATTGCAGGTAAATAAAAATCTCAAAAATGCAGACAGGCAATACATTATTCAAAGCAAATGGAAAAATCCGAATGAAGGCAACGATTTCACCACGCTTGGCCAATTACCAAAAGCACTGAGAGAAAGCTTTCCCGATCTTGTCGCCAATTATTATCGGTGGGACGGTATTACTTCAAATGTTTCAAAAGGAAATAAGGCTTTCAGAGATGATATCGCTATTTGTGACAGCACAATGCTAAACATGTATGGATTTACGTTACTTCACGGAAACGCCGCAACTGCATTAAGCGAGCCATATTCTGTGGTGATGACCAAAGACAGGGCTATAAAATATTTTGGTACAACAGATGTAGTCGGTCAAACAGTCACGATTGAAAATTTTTCGGGTTCCAAACATGATTTTGTTGTTACTGGGGTCTTGAATAATTATGCAACAAACTCTGTGACTGGTCTTATTGATGGCTATCCTAATCATTTTTTTGTTTCAACAAGTAACCTGGACTTTTTTGGCCGAAATATGAATTGGCCTAATCCTCATATTGCAGGTTTCATTCAATTACGAAAAGGTATCACTCCTGCTGAACTGGAAAAACCAATTGCCCAATTGCTTAAGCTAAATGCCCCACCCTATTTTGTTTCGGATATGAAGCCATACCTGGCTCCATTAAAAGACTATTATCTCCAAGCCAATAATGGTTTAGTAACAAAAATGCTGTATGCATTATCAGCAATTGCGTTGTTCATTTTAATAATGGCTGTTATCAATTTCATCAACATGTCGGTAGGCAGTGCTGCATCAAGGATGAAAGAAATTGGCATCCGGAAAGTATTAGGCAGTATGAAAAAGCAATTGATCTTCCAATTTCTTATAGAGTCAATAATTATTGTTTTGATCGCAACTTTATTTTCGTTTGTTATTTATGTATCATCACAAAATTTCTTCAGTAATATTTTAGGTAAGCCAATTCCTTCGTTAAATAGCTTTCCTTCATATTTCCTGGCATTCCCGCTTCTATTTATTGTACTAATTGGAATTATTGCAGGCATCTATCCCGCATTCTTCCTGTCATCTTTAAAATCAATAGAGTCTTTAAAAGGAAAGATGAATTCAGTTAAAGATCACGTATTGCTTCGCAAATCTTTGATGGCATTTCAATTTTGTACAGCCGCTATTGCTTTTATCGGCGCTATCATTATTTCAAAACAGATCAACCTTTTCTTAAATGGTGATTTAGGCTATAATAAAGATTACATTCTATCTGCTCAACTCCCCCGCAACTGGACACGCGAAGGTGTAGATAAAATGGAAACGATCCGTGATGAATTTGCTACAATGCCTTCTGTGAAGGATGTTTCATTATCCTTTGAAATTCCTGATGGAAATAACAGCAATCAAATTCCTCTTTTCAGGTTTGGAAGCGATTCTTCGCAAAGTATATCCGCAGGTATTTTGGAGCATGATGAAAATTATTTATCGCTTTACCAAATACCTATGGTAGCTGGTTCTCCATTTAAAGGGCATCGGCTTGATTCTTTAAAAGTGATACTTAATGAAACAGCTGTAAAGGCCTTGGGGTGGAAAGACCCAAATCAAGCCATTGGTCAACAAGTTAAGATTCCCGGTAATCCGGATATTTATACCATCACCGGAGTTACGCATGATTTTCACTTCGGTTCCATGCAGACGAAAATGGCGCCTATCATCATGTTCAATCTGCAATACGATTTTATCTATCGCTTTCTTTCCTTCAAAATAAAACCCACTAATGTAATTGCAACCGTAGCGGCTTTGCAAAAGAAATGGTCTTCATTATTACCAGGCACTCCTTTTGAATATAAGTTTATGGATGAAACGTTAGCGAAAATGTACAGGTCGGAATTGCAATTAAAAAAAGCATCCTATACTGCATCAACTTTAGCGTTGATCATTGTGCTACTTGGTGTGATTGGCTTAATCTCGTTAAGCATTCAAAAGCGCACTAAAGAAATCGGGATAAGAAAGGTATTGGGCTCTTCAGTTTTCGGAATCGTTTCATTATTTATAAGAGAATTTCTATTGACGATTTTAATCGGAGGGTTGGTAGCCGCTCCTCTTGCCTATATGATCATGCATAGCTGGCTACAGAATTACGCATATCGGATCAATATAACACTAGAGCCGTTCATTATTTCAATTTTAGTTTTGGGATTAATTACTGCATTGATCATTTGTTTACAAACCATAAAAACAGCATTAGCAAATCCGGTAGATAGCTTGAGGAGTGAATAAGTTAATGCGCTCATTTGCCAATTTATTTCAAAAGCTATCGGGAATGAGAATAAGAAAGTTGAATATTTATTGGTTTACTGTTAAAATTGAAATATAACGACCATGGATAAACGAATATAAAATGGATAAAGGCAGCCTTGGTTATTCCTGTGAAATCGCTTACAGCCGAATGAAGCGAATCTACCCTGTTATCTCGTGATAAGAATATCTGCTTTATGACGTTGGTCAAGAGACCAGGCGGCGGTCCGCATTCATGAGTTGATAATTTTTTAAGAAAAAACACCGACATTGGCTAAAATATCATTCTCTCAATTTTCAGGCGTTATACTCCCCACACCGGAGGTATGAATTTCCTGGTTTTGCGGGTTACCGCGATAGTGCACAGTTCCCGTGCCGCTAACCGTTGCATCCAGGTGAACACTGGCAAATACATGTGCGTCACCAACACCCGAAACCCTCACTGTAGTGTTTTCACTTTGCAGGTTTCCGCAGTCTGCGTGGCCTACACCCGAGAGTTCACAATCAAAATCTTTCGTACGGCCATTTAGCTTTACACTGCCTGCGCCGGATATGCTAACCGCAATAGAAGGCGCATCTACTTCACCCTCAATATTTCCGACTCCGCTCATCTTGAATGAAATCTTACCAGGATTCTGCAAAAGGCCAGACACCGTTATGTCAGAAGTGCCG
>DATCFI010000049.1:0-33698 GCA_036509585.1 Hanamia sp.
GGCAAATAAAAATATCAAAAAATTATGTAAACAATTTTGCTATATCGCAACTGTCAATCAACAACTTTGAATAGAAAGTTTACATAATGTTTTTGTTTACATAATCTTTGTTATGTAAATATTTACATAAACAGGATAAAGGCATGGTAGAAAGAGCAGTCGGTATTGTTATACAAATATCTACGCACCAATGCGTAAAGAGGCGCCCGGAGGCCTGGAAGAACTTAACGCTTACATCTGCGGATTTCTGAATCTTCTCAACCTCAAAGCTTATAATGGAAGCCAGGAAAGCCGCAGGGATATATTTGCGCGTGAAGAGCAACCTCTGCTGAAAGAACTCCCGGAAACGCCTTACCTTCTCAAAAAATGTAAGCAGGTAACCGTACAGAGGAATTATTTTATCCAGTTACCCGATAACAAACATTATTATTCCGTTCCATACCAACATGTGGGCCGTAAGGTAACGGTACACTTTAATCAAAGGACTATCGAAGTTTATTATAATTATGAACGTATAGCCTTCCATGTCAGAAGCAGCACAGAGTCAAAGTACAACCGCATAAAGGAGCATATGCCAAAGAACCATCAACACATGGTTGAAGCACAGGGATGGACTACTGAGGAGCTTTTAGAAAGAGCCGTCTGGGTTGGCCCCTACACCCTGCAGGCCGCCGAACGCATTATCAGGAGCAGCTTTTATCCGGAGCAAAATTATAAAGCCTGTAATGCGATGATCCTGCTACAGAATAAATACAGTAAGCCACGACTGGAAGCAGCATGCCTGAGAGCAGCCAACGTAAGCAGGCCTACCTTAAAATTAATCACCAACATACTGGTTAAGGGACTCGACAGGCAGCCGCTGTTATTTGATTCGGACGACAAGAAGATACCGGCACATGAAAACATCAGAGGAGCCGGTCATTACCACTAAAAGCGCATGGGCAGCATTGTAACGCCTGCCGCGGGGCTTGCGTATTTTAAGTGGATGACTGACGAAGTCAATCATCCACTTAAAATACGCTTTTGTAACCCACGCGCATAGACAAAGAACAAAATATAAAAAGCATTCATTTTTTTCATTATAAAATAAAATCAAACATCATGAACACTAGTCAAACAATCGAACAAATGCGGGAATTAAAACTTGCCGGCATGTTACAATCTTACCAGTCCCAATTAGATCTTTCTATTAATCATCAGTTAGAGGGCCATGAACTGATAGCTCATCTGGTAGAGGCTGAAAAATTATCCAGGAGCAATGCCCGCTTAGTTACTTTGCTGTATACGGCAAAGCTACGCTACCATGTCATTCCTGAAAGTATAGAGTGCAGCACCGCCCGCAATCTAACGAAGGGACAATGGAGCATACTGATGGAAGGAACCTTTGTTCAGCAGGGAGAGAATGTACTAATCACGGGTTCCACCGGAGTCGGCAAATCGACATTGGCCTGCTCATTAGGATACCAGGCTTGCCTGCTTGGTATCAAAACCCGTTATTTTAATCTTACCCGGCTGGTGGAATCCATTCTAATGGCTAAAACGGAAGGAACTTACCTGAAGTTTTTAAACCAGCTTGAAAAAATCCCCCTGATCATTATTGATGATTTTGGCCTTTAGACTCTCAATAAAAATACCAAGCTCGCCTTATTGCAAATCCTGGAGGATAGGTATGAAAAAAAATCAGTCATTATCACCTCTCAGTTACCTGTCTCAAAATGGCATGAGTACTTAGAGGAGCCCTCACTCGCCGATGCGTTACTTGACAGGTTGACAGCCAGATGTCATCGCCTGGAATTGAAAGGTGAATCCAGAAGAAAGAAAAAACAGTAAAAATAAAAACGAAAATTATATCTTCACAATACACAAAAAGCTCTTTCACTTATTAGTTCCTCTGAGGGGGGTACCATGGATCGGTAAGAGGGGCTACCATCATCGGTATAGACAGTCTTTTCACAGCTTGGTTTAGCTGCTCTGAATTAATTGCCAGCATCATTACAAGAAATTGATGGCCAGTTATTACTCTATACCTTCTTCTTTTTTAAAGGCGTAAGACGTCTGCAAAATGTATTCATAAAATTGAGCGAGCGTACTGTTAGCAACAAAAAAATAATTAGGGCGATAAAGTCCTCTGTATTTTTTTAGCGCATCTCCTTTAAGCCCCGTCACTCTTGTAATGGTTCGGTTGGAAAATCGGTAATCTATATAATCTTCTTCCTCCTGTTCTTCGAGCCTGTTTTTAAAGGCGAGCCTTTCTTTATTTTTTCTAAACTGAAACATGCCAATTAGTGCGTCTACATCCACACCGGCTGCTCCTCCCGGTTCGTAGGTAGAACGAAAGCCTGATGGTGATTTGCCAAAAACCTTTGCGTATTCTTCACGGTTTTCCGAAGAATCTTTTTGATACGAATTGGTAAATACTGTAATTGGGTTCAGTAATTTATATTTTTGTTTCACTTTTACCCTCAGCGAAATATCAAAAGCTGTGTAATTTATCATTGATTTTACAGGAAACTTAATGGTGGATTTACCGTTGTAAAAAAAACTGATGGAATCATTCTGACCGGCAGTTAGTTGATAGTTGCCCGTAGAATCTGTAACAGCCCGCACACCCGATGTGCTGTATACAAACACATCAGGAACAACATATAATTTGGAAGAATCATAGACGGTTCCCGAAATAGTTATCTGCCCCAAAACATTCGTGGAGAAAAAGGCCTGCGTAAACAAAAAAGGGCCGAAAATTTTTAGAATTAATTTTTTAGACAAAATGGTTTGCGATATTACGAAAATGATTTTACGAAGTTACAAGACATGGGTTTTTTAACGAGGGTTTTTATTTTAAACGTGGAAGGAACAAAGATTGCTAATGGGGAATTAGGAAATACTAACAAAGAAAAAACATCGATTTGTATAGTAAACAAACAAAAAGCGAGGATTTCAATTTTGATTGGCTTTAAAATTAAAGAACCTGCATAGTGTGTTTAACAAAAAAAACATCACGATTTTATTTCCTTAAGTAAGCGATCAATTATTTTAGGATAAAATTCATGCTCTAATTCATGAATTTTTTCCGACAGGCTCTCTACGGTGTCGTTTTCTGTTACGTCGCAACTTTCCTGGAAAATTATTTTGCCGTTATCATATTTTTCATCGACATAATGAATGGTAATGCCACTTTGCTTTTCTTTACCAGAGATAACCGCTGAATGAACTGCGTTTCCATACATACCTTTTCCGCCATAAGCGGGTAATAAGGCGGGGTGTATATTGATTATTTTTTGGGGGAATGAGGCAACCAATATTTCCGGTATCTTCCATAAAAAGCCTGCGAGAATTATCAGATCGGGTTGAAAGGATTTTATTTGTTGGCCATATCCGGTTTGTGCAAATTCATTTTTTGTTATCATCAGCACCGGAATATTTTCTTTAGTCGCGATATCAAGCACACCTGCGCCCGGATTATTGCAAACAATCAATGCGATTGAAACGTTTTGATTTCCCTTAAAATAATCAATTATTTTTTTTGTATTGCTTCCTGCGCCCGAAGCAAAAATTACAATATTCTTTTGCAATTTGCTGTTCATTGCTTCTTGGAAATTTTAGATTGATAAAAAAAACGACGATCCTGTAAATGACTCAAAGATGCGTTTTTTGACTGTAATTACCGGTATTTTTTACAAAGAAGATAAAGCGATCCTTTATTAATTTAGATTTTTTTACTAAACATCAATTAAAAAAAATATCTGAAAACAATTTACAAATTCAGGAAAAAAAATTTTTCGATTGTTAACACATTGTCAACATGCTTCCTTACTTTTGCAGCCAACAAGGTAATTTTTCCAATTATTCAAGATAGGTAAATAAGTGTATGAACCAAGTCAACCGGCTTTTTACTAAAACACTCACAGTATTCCTTTTTCTTACATTAATTTCTTCGATGAAATCAGTGTATGCCGCCGATGGAGAAGCTCTTTTTAAAGCTAACTGTGCGAGTTGTCATAAACCATTAGAAAGTTATGTAGGTCCCGCCCTCAAAGGTGCCCGCGAAAGAGAACCCTCTAAAGATTGGGTTTACAAGTGGGTTGCCAATACCGTTACGATGGTTAATAGTGATCCATATGCAATGAAATTAAAAGCAGAGCATGGTGGTGTGATAATGACCCCTTTTCCTGATTTGTCGCATGCGGATATTGATGCGATCCTTGATTGGGCTAATAAATATCAGGCTCCGGGCGCGCCGACAGGTGGAGCACCAGGAGCAGTAGCAGCTCCATCATCTGATAACACGATTTTATATGGATTGCTCACTTTAATCCTGGCAATCATCGGGTTAATATTATTGCAGGTCAACAGCAACCTTAAAAAGTTAACGGACGAGAAGGAAGGAATTAACTCTCCTGCGCCGGTTCCTTTCTACCGTAATAAGACATATCTACTTCTAGTGACTATGGTATTGTTTGTTTTTGCAGGCTATTGGCTTGTGGAAGGAGCAATGGGTTTGGGAAGGCAGCAAGGCTACCAGCCAGATCAGCCAATCTATTTTGTTCATAAAGTGCATGCAGGCGTAAACCAGATCAGTTGTTTATATTGTCATGGCGGTGCACAGGATAGTAAGCATGCTACGATCCCCGCAGTAAATGTTTGTATGAATTGCCACAAATCAATCAAAGAATATACGGGTGAACCTATACTTCGTGAAGACGGCACTACTGTAAACGCTAATGATGAAATCAAGAAGCTTTATTCTTATGCTGGCTGGAACCCGGATACAAAGACATATGACAAACCGGGCAAACCAGTACAATGGGTTCAGATTCATAACCTTCCGGATTTTGTGTATTTTAACCACTCACAGCACGTAAAAGTAGGCCAAATAGCTTGCCAAACCTGCCATGGAGAAATCCAAAATATGGTACAGGTTAAGCAATTTGCTCCGTTAAGTATGGGATGGTGTGTCAATTGTCACAGAAGCACCAATGTTCAGTTTAACGATGACAAAGGGCATGGTAATAAATTTTATAGCCTTTACGAAAAATTCCATCAAGACATAAAAGACAAAAAATACGATAGTGTGACCGTTCAAATGATTGGTGGAACTGAATGTGGAAAATGTCATTATTAAAATACGTTCCATACATTAATGGAAGAATTAAAAAAGAAACAATATTGTTCATTTCTTAGATCTGATGCAGGTTTAAGGTAATAGTCCGCCGTTGGCGGGTTGGATAAATATGAGTGAAAAAAAATACTGGCAGAGTTTTGGCGAACTTAACCAAAGTGAGGCCAATAAAAAAGCGTTGAAAGATGAATTCAGGGAAGAACTTCCTTTTGAAGAGTTGGGCAATGAAAACATTTTTAATGCAAAAACGCCCAGGAGGGATTTTCTGAAATACATGGGTTTCAGCACCGCTGCAGCTGCTATTGCGGCCAGTTGTGAAATGCCTGTGCGTAAAAGTATTCCATTTCTAAACAAGCCAGATGATCTGATTGCAGGTATCCCTAATTATTATGCATCTACGTATTTAATGGATGGTGATGCATTGCCTGTAGTAGTAAAGCAAATAGACGGAAGACCTATCAAGATAGAGGGTAACAATCTTTCTTCATTATCAGGAGGGGGAACTTCACCACAAGTTCAATCTTCTGTTTTGGATCTTTATGATACAACTCGCCTTCGTTTTCCGATGGCTAATCGTAAAGAAGCTACGTTTGAAGCAATAGATAAAATGGTGGCAGATGGATTGGCTGCTAATGCGGGCAAGCCTTTAGTGATATTGACTTCAACGATCACATCTGTTACCACCAAACAAATTATTAGTGAAGTTTTAGCAAAATATCCCGGAAGCCGTCACGTGCAATATGATGCGGTTTCGTATAGCGGGATGATAGAGGCGAACCAGGCATCTTATGGTAAAAAAGCCATTCCTGCATATCACTTTGAAAACGCTAAGGTAATTGTAAGCCTTGGAGCCGATTTTCTTGGAACGTGGTTGAGCCCTGTAGTTTTTGCTAATCAATGGGCAATTGGAAGAAGGATAACCGAAAAAAATCCTTCGATGAGCCGCCATATTCAATTTGAAGGATATTATAGTATGACGGGCGCAAAAGCAGATGAGCGTTATCTTCACAAGCCATCTCAAACAGGACAGATTGCCCTTGCTTTGTTAGGCGCGTTAGGAGGTAGTGTTTCTTCAAATATTTCAGGCGACTTAGCAGATGCAGTTAAAAAAACGGCTGCTGAATTGGCGGCGAATAAAGGAGCCGCACTTGTCGTATGCGGAAGTAACGATGCCAATATACAACTAATTGTAAATGCAATCAATGAGGCTATTAGCGCGCGGGGAAATACAATTAACTGGGACACCCCTGTAAATTATAGGCAGGGAGTAGACGCTGATATGGTAGCACTTACAAATGATTTAAATGCTGGAAAAGTAGGCTCTTTATTGATATATGGTGCTAACCCAGTTTACAATTATTTCGATTCACAAAAATTTGCCGACGGCGTTAAAAAATGTTCATTTACTGTTTCTTACGGTGAAAAAATGGATGAAACCACCGAATTGTGTAAATATGTAATTCCATCACATCACTGGCTTGAAAGCTGGGGAGATGCCGAACCACAAAAAGGTTACATTACTTTTATTCAACCTGTTATTCATCCATTATTTAAGACACGCCAGTTTGAATCTTCTCTCTTGAAGCTTACCGGCAACCCTGATGATTACGAAACTTACTTCAGAAGATATTGGACAGAAAAGTTAGGCGGCCTTGATAAATATGAAACGCTGCTTCAGGATGGCGTGATGGAAAATATGAAGCTGCAAACCGAACCGGTTGCCTATAATACGTCGAACTTGACATCTGGTGATGCAACAAAATTGGCGACTTTTTCTAGTCTTGATGCGAATAGTTCCGCAGCGCCAACACCTGCTGGAAAGGACTCAACAAAGAGCCAATCGGCGAGCGCTGTTTTACCGAATACGACTACAGGTTCTTTCTCTGGAAATATTTCTGATGCTGCATCAAAGATAGCAGCCATCAAAGGAGGCGACAAAGAAATCGTTTTATATCAAAAAGTAACCATCGGTACCGGCGCGCGTGCAAGCAACGCCTGGCTTCAGGAAGCGAGCGATCCGATAGGTAAAGCGACATGGGACAATTATGTGATGGTGTCGCCTGAATTAGGTAAAAAACTATTTGACATCGATATCTTTAACGCGCGACAGGCTGATAAATATGAAATTCATCCTGACAAGCCAGTCGTTAAGATCACTTCAAATGGTAAAACCATCGAACTTCCTGTCTTAATAATTCCAGGAACTCATCCTGACGTAATTGCTGTTGCCCTTGGCTATGGTAGACAAAGTGCTGACAAATCCAAGACTAAAGAATATATTGGGCCCGCAGCCGATGGAGTTGGTAAAAATCTGTATCCATTCGCTTTTTTCAATGGCAATAACATCGTATACGAGACGAACGTAGCGATTGAAAGCACGGGAGATACTTATCAAATAGCTACTTCTCAGACTCATAGTATTACAGAAGGTCGCCCGGTAGTGAGGGAATCAACCCTTGAAGAATTTATCGCTGATCCGGGAGAATTAAATAAAGAACTGGAAGAAGAATTAGGGCAATTCGGAAAGAATTTCACTCGTGATGCAACACTTTACCCAACCTTTGACAGACCTGGGATACGATGGGGAATGAGTATTGATTTGAATACATGCATCGGTTGCAGCGCTTGTACTATCGCGTGTGTAGCAGAAAATAATATCTCTACTGTAGGTAAAAGGGAAGTTTCCAGGTTTCATGACATGCAGTGGATTAGAATAGACCGGTATTACACAGGTGATCCTGCAAAGCCAGATGTTGTTTTTCAACCAATGCTTTGTCAGCAATGTGATAATGCGCCGTGTGAAAACGTGTGCCCGGTATCTGCTACCAACCATAGTAGTGAAGGTATTAATCAAATGATTTATAATCGTTGCATTGGAACGAAATATTGCATGAACAACTGTCCTTACAAAGTACGTAGATTTAACTGGGCAGATTGGAATGGAGCCGATAGCTTCCCTGATAATCAGCGTGGCATTATCTCTGATGCAACTGCCAATCTTGACGAGGATCTTACACGTATGGTTCTTAATCCGGATGTAACAGTTCGTTCCAGAGGGGTGATGGAAAAATGTAATTTCTGCCTGCAACGTTTACAACAGAGCAAATTAAACGCGAAAAAAGAAGACAGGGTATTGAAAGATCAGGAAGCTAAGACCGCTTGTATGCAAGCTTGTCCAACCCATGCTATTGAATTTGGAAATGTAAATGACAAAGAAAGCAAAATTGCTAAATTAAGATATGAGGACCAGGTGAACAGGAAGTTTTATGTTTTAGAGCAATTGCATGTGCTACCTAATATCAATTACCTCACCCAAATACGGAATACAAAACGGAAGGTAGGAAGCACAACAGAAAAAGTATAACGGAAACCGATATAATAAAGTTTACAAATACAGGCAGTAAAAATTTAATCGAACATGTCATTATTAAAGTACGAATCGCAACTCCGGGAGCCATTAATTGATGGAGATAAAGATTATCACCAGATTACTGAAGATATAATTGGTCCTCTCGAAACGAAGCCAACAAGACTCTGGTGGATAGGCCTTTCCATTGCATTATTGCTGCTGGCCTTCGGTGTTTATTCGGTTTATAGAGAAGTAACTTATGGTATAACGGAATGGAATATCACTCGTACTGTAGGATGGGGTTGGGATATTACTAATTTTGTTTGGTGGATCGGGATCGGGCATGCTGGAACGCTTATATCTGCGATTCTTTTATTATTTGGACAAAAGTGGAGAACAGGGGTAAACAGAGCCGCAGAAGCAATGACCATCTTTGCTGTAATGTGTGCTGGTATGTTTCCAATCTTTCACATGGGACGCGTATGGGATGGTTTTTTCATATTACCTTACCCTAATTCACGCGGACCAGTTTGGCCCAACTTTAACTCTGCGCTTTTGTGGGATGTATTTGCTGTATCTACTTATTTTACCATTTCTTTACTTTTTTGGTATACGGGCCTTATTCCGGATCTGGCTACTATTAGAGATAGGGCCAAAACGAAGTTCAGAAAAATGTTTTACGGGCTTGCTTCATTTGGATGGACAGGAAGCACTAAGCACTGGCAACGCCAGGAAAGTCTTGCATTGGTTTTAGCAGGATTAGCAACACCTCTTGTATTATCGGTACACACCATCGTATCTTTCGATTTCGCTACCTCAGTAATTCCAGGGTGGCATACTACTATATTTCCTCCTTATTTTGTTGCAGGAGCTATTTTTTCTGGATTTGCTATGGTGCAATCACTATTGATTATTACCAGGAAAGTATTGCACCTTGAAGATTACATTACTATAGGCCATATAGAAGCAATGAATAAGGTAATTGTACTAACAGGGTCTATAGTAGGATGTGCCTACCTTTCAGAATTATTTATCGCATGGTATAGTCAGAATACCTATGAATGGTGGGCTTTCCGTGAGAACCGTGCTAATATTTTCAGCCCTTACGGTTGGGCATATTATGGGATGATTTTTTGCAACGTGGTATCGCCACAACTATTCTGGTCCAGAAAATTGCGGAGAAATCCAATGTTTACATTCTTTATGGCAGTATTGGTAAACGTGGGGATGTGGTTTGAGCGGTTTGTTATATTTGTAACCTCAACCTATCGCGATTATCTTCCGTCTTCGTGGACTACCTATTATAGCCCAAGTATCTGGGAGATTGGTTTTTATCTGGGAACCTTTGGTTTATTTTTTACCTGTTATTTTTTATTCTCTAAATTTTTCCCAGTAATTGCAGTTGCAGAAATCAAGGCCATCCTAAAAACAAGTGGTGAAAATTATAAAGAAAGAATGTCAGGTATTGAGGAAATGGATTCTACTGAATTTTATAAAAAGGAAATGGAGCATGCTCATTAAATAATAGACCAAAAGACAGGCATAGATCAAATATATTATTAATTTAAAAGCCCGTTTGGGATACAGAATATGATTAAAAAATTTGTTGTCGGTTCTTTCCACGAAGAAAGTGATGTATTTTCTGCGGTAAAGAATGTTAGAAGATCCGGATATAAACTTCACGACGTTTACACGCCATATCCTATACATGGTCTGGATAAGGCCATGGGATTAAGAGAAACAAGCCTTCATACAATGGGTTTTATCTATGGAATTCTGGGTACGACTATCGCACTGACAGGAATGGGTTGGATATTCACGACCGACTGGCCTTTAGATATTGGCGGAAAGCCGCATTTCCCATTGCCTGCATTTATACCCATCACATTTGAGCTAACCGTTCTCATGTCGGGTGTTGGGATGGTATGGACTTTCTGTTGGCTGTGTAAAATGATGCCTGGAGTAAAAAAGCATCATTTTAACTTGCGTTCAACTGATGATCTGCTGACGATGGTAATAGAGTGTACCGAGAATTCAAACGAGGCTGAAATCGCAAATTTTTTAAAGGATAATGGGGCTATTGACATAAACACCCAGGATGCTGAAGAAGGATGGTGGTTTGGAAGGTATGACAAAGAACAGAAATTATATAGGTCAGAAGATTTGGAAATTGTGGAATGATATTTAAGTTTCTGAAAATGCAATCATTCTTTGGTGATAAATGAAAATATAACCTATTTGTTTGTTTGCTGATACTGAAAAATAGCTTTATTGAAAATGATTAAAAAAATTCTAAACCAGAATTTTAGATATGAAAAAAATAAGAATTGTTTTATCTCAGGTAGTAGTAATAGGGTTGATAGCCCTAATGAGTAGCTGCGGTAATAAGAGAAAACCTGGATTGACTTATATGCCCGATATGACATATAGCCGCGCTTACGAGTCTTATGCGGCAAATAATCTTGCCAACGACAATATCAGTTATGTACCTTACCCGGTGGAAGGGACGATAAGAAGAGGTGATCTTTTTCCTTACCCACTGCCTGATGATTCAAACGGTTATAAGATGAGTGCGGAAATTAAAGATCCTCTGCCTCCCCTGGATACTGCTCAAATGCAGGAAGCTGCCCGTTTGTTTAATATCAATTGCGCGATATGCCATGGTCCGAAGATGGATGCACAAGGCCCGTTAGCTACCGGAGGTAAAGTTCCGGCGGTTGCTAACTTAACCTTGGCTCAATATGTTAAGATGCCTGTTGGTACGATGTTTCATTCGATTACCTATGGTAAGAATAATATGGGAAGCTACGCTTCGCAATTGACGAGGGAACAAAGATGGATGGTAATTCAATATGTGAAAGCAACTCAAATGGGGACGACCGACGGAATCGCGGTGGCATGGGCAGATTCTACTGCGAGCGCCTCAGCAAGGATTGACACCACAATAAAAAAATAAAATTCAAACTAAAAATAATTTTTTAATGAACAATCAATATGTAACACCTCCGGGATATAAAAAATGGTCAATCGGATTAATGATTGTAGGCCTGGTCGCGTTTATTTTTGGAATCATATTTTTAAGCCCTCTTTCGGGAGCTAATGGTGGAAATATTGATAGCACCCGGTTTTGGGCCGTTATGCTGCAGAATAGTTTGTTTTGGCTTTTGTTGGTAAATGTAGCTACTTTTTTTATTGCTATTAACACGTTGGCGATTAGCGGATGGCAGGAAGCCTTTCGCAGGGTTACAGAAGCAGTTTCATCTCTTGTTCCGATTTTGGCTGGCATTAGCATGATCGTTTTACTTTGTCTTATTTTGGGAAACAGAAGTGATATTTATCCATGGCTTGATAAGAATGTAATGGCCCACGATCACATAATGCATGGAAAAAAAGGCTTTTTGAATCCGTCCGTTTTCTTGATTTACTCGTTAATCACTATGTTTCTTTGGTCCTATTTTGGGAAAAGATTTAGAAAGATCAGTCGTTTGACTGATGACGCCGGAACAATGGATGCTGAGACATCCAGAAAATGGATGAAAAAAAACATGGGAATTTCAGCATCATATGTTGTTTTTTACATCATTACCGTAGGATCATTTATTCCATGGCTTTGGCTAATGAGCATTGATGCTAAATGGTACAGCACTATGTATAGTTGGTACACGTTTGCATCCACATTTGTCGCTGGTCTGGCGTTGCTTACGTTGTTCGTTATTTATTTCAAAAATCAGGGACAGCTTGAATTTGTAAATCATGAGCATCTCCAGGATTTGGGAAAGTATATTTTTGCCTTCTCTATTTTCTGGACCTACATATGGTTTGATCAATTTATGCTACAATGGTATGGAAATATTCCTGAGGAGACAGTCTATTTCAAAATACGCCTTCAGGGTTCGTATGAAGGAATATTTTATCTAAACCTGATTCTAAATTTTGTGGCGCCCATTCTGATATTAATGAAAAGAGCTACGAAACGAAATTATTTCATAATTACATTTATGTGTATATTAATCATATTTGGACATTGGATTGATTTTTACCAAATGGTAATGCCTGGAACGGTTCAGATGCACCCTCATTTAGGTTGGTTTGAATTTGGTATTGCTTTAGGGTTTGTGGGAATAATAATGTGGGGAGTCAGCAGGTTTGCGTCCAAAGTACCGATGACCGCTAAAAATAATTCTTTTCTAAAGGAAAGTATTATTCACGTGGTATAACGATAAAGCCAGTAAGGTTTCTGTTTAAAGCAATTGACGAATCAGTATTTAAAAATTTTAATAAATCCGTAGTACGGACGAGGAAAAAATAGTAACATGAACAACTTTTTTATCATCGCGATTGTTGTGCTTATTTTTCTGGTGATTTTCCAGATTTCAAAAGCAAGCGAATACGTAAGTATTTTAAAAGGAGAAGAAAAATCCAGGAAGCAGAATAATAAGATCAACGGATTTTTAATGATTGCGTTCCTTATTTTGGGCCTTATTGGGGTTTGGTGGTGCAATGATATTTTGTATCCTGAGTCCGGTTTAAAAGTTGGAGCCGCTTCCTCGCAAGGTAAGAGTATTGATGAGATGATGTGGATAACCATCATCGTTACAGGCATTGTTTTTTTTATTACTCAAATATTATTATTTTGGTTTGCTTTTAGATACCAGGAGAACGACAAAAAGAAACCGCTCTATTTTCCTCACAATAATAAGTTGGAAATAATATGGACAGCAGTTCCTGCAATTACACTTACAGTTCTTGTTGTATTTGGGCTGAAATATTGGTTTAAGTTTACTGCTGACGCCCCTAAGAACGCCCAATTGATAGAAATTACCGGACACCAGTTTGGTTGGGAAATCAGGTATCCCGGCAAAGATGGGATGTTAGGTAGAAAGAATTATAAATTAATTGATCCTGCAAAGAATAATCTGCTGGGTGTGGATTGGGCGGATGCAGCCAGTCACGATGACGTTCATGTAACTACAATTATGCACGTTGTTGTAAACAAACCCGTTAAATTAGTCATTAATTCAATGGACGTAATACACGATGTGGGATTGCCACAGTTCAGATTGAAAATGGACGCAGTACCAGGTACTCCAACTACTATGTGGTTTACTCCCATTATCACCACTGAGGACATGAAAAAGAAAACGGGAAACCCGGATTTTGTATATGAAATTGCCTGTGACCAGTTGTGTGGTAAATTGCATTTTACCATGCGTGGCGAGATAGTAGTGGAAACACAAAAAGAATATAACGCATGGTGGATCAAACAGCGCCCCGAGTATTTAAAGGCCAAGGAATTTATTACCGGAAACAATTCAGATTCAACTAAAACTGTGGCGCAAATCAGATAAACCGAAATAATTAAAAATCAATAGCCGATAGGTTAAAATAAATATCATTATGAACGAAGAAGTACTGCATAAAGGGCCTTTGGTGGTGCATGACACAGGCCATGCTACCCATGAACATCCCAAACAAACCTTTATAACGAAATACATATTTAGCCAGGATCATAAAATGATCTCGAGGCAATTTTTGATTACGGGAATTATCTGGGCGATAATCGGCGGATTTTTCTCAGTTGTTTTTCGTTTGCAGTTGGGTTTTCCAGATAAGACGTTTCCATTCCTGGAAGAAATATTTGGTCATTGGGCAACAGGAGGAAAATTAGATACCGAATTTTATTATGCGCTGGTAACAATGCATGGCACGATCCTGGTATTTTTTGTACTTACTGCCGGACTAAGCGGAACTTTTTCAAACTTCCTGATTCCTTTACAGGTTGGAGCAAGGGATATGGCTTCGCCATTTTTGAATATGCTTTCTTATTGGTTTTTCTTTGCCGCATCTGTCGTGATGTTTTCATCTTTATTTTTACAAACTGGCCCGGCAAGCGGCGGATGGACTATTTACCCTCCACTAAGTGCCTTAGGCGATGCGATGGATGGCTCTAAAGCAGGTATGGATTGTTGGCTAGCCAGTATCGGATTGTTTATTATTTCACAGTTATTGGGTGGTTTAAATTATATAACTACTGTATTGAATATGCGTACCAAGGGGATGTACATGACAAGACTTCCCCTCACAATTTGGTCATTTTTATTTACTGCTATTTTAGGTGTTCTAACCTTTCCTGTTCTATTATCCGCAGTAGTTTTATTGTTATTTGATCGCCATTTGGGTACCAGTTTCTTTTTAAGTGACATCTTTATTAATGGAAAGATATTGCCAAATGAAGGCGGAAGCCCCATTTTGTTCCAGCATTTATTCTGGTTCCTTGGCCATCCCGAGGTTTATATCATAGCACTACCGGCGATGGGTATTACTTCTGAAGTAATTTCTACGAATTCGCGCAAACCAATTTTTGGATATATGGCTATGGTAGGTTCCTTCTTTGCTATTGCGTCCTTGTCCTTTCTTGTTTGGGCTCACCATATGTTTGTGACCGGAATGAATCCATTTTTGGGTTCCTTTTTCGTGCTATTTACTTTGTTGATTGCAGTGCCTTCGGCTATTAAAGTATTTAACTGGCTGACTACGTTGTGGAAGGGGAATATTCATTTTACACCTGCGATGCTTTTTGCAATTGGATTTGTTAGTTTATTCATTTCCGGAGGACTAACCGGGATCTGGCTGGGTAACTCTGCACTTGATTTACATTTACATGATACCTATTTTGTAATTGCTCACTTCCACCTGGTAATGGGTGTGGCATCTATGTTTGGAATGTTTTCGGGTATATATCACTGGTATCCTAAAATGTTTGGCAGATTTATGAACAATACACTTGCGTACATTCATTTTTGGATCACCTTTGTCGGTGCATATTTAATATTCTGGCCAATGCATTACGAAGGATTAGCAGGGATGCCTCGTCGCTATTACGATTTTAGTAACTGGGAGTCTTTTAAGATGTTCCAGGGACTTAATGAGTTTATAAGTATCGTTGCAATTGTTGTTTTTACAACACAATTCCTTTTTATTTTTAATTTCTTTTATTCAATTTATAAAGGAAGAAAAGTTACCGATAGAAATAAGAATCCGTGGGGATCTAATACGATGGAATGGACCACGTCTGTTCATCCACCGCATGGTAACTGGGAAAGTGAAATTCCGGAAGTGCATCGCTGGGCTTACGATTACGGAAAGGATGGCAGGGATTTCATTCCTCAAACAGAACCAATTGGTTTGGATGAAAGCAAACATTAATCGGTCAAATTTTATTAACAATACAATCCTGAATCAATAGCCCTGTTAATTCAGGGCTTTTTTAAATAGTTTTTATTGATGAATAAATCGGCAACAATAATGCCTCAATCAATTTCTTTTTCGCTGGCGAGCAAAGTGAAAGATTATTTTATCCTGATAAAATTCACTTTGAGTTTTTTGGTGGTGTTCAGTTGTGTCGCCTCCTACCTGCTTGCTCCCAATGTATCTTTTAATTTTATTTCCGTATTTGTTTTGTTTGTTGCGGGAATGTTTATTACAGGGTCCGCTAATGCAATTAATCAAACAGTTGAAAGAGATACGGACGCTTTGATGAAAAGAACGGCGTCGAGACCAGTCGCGTCAGGTAGAATGAGTGTGAATGAGGCATGGAGATTTGCGATCATCATTGGGGCTGTTGGTATTATGATGATGTGGTATTGGTTCAATATAGAAAGTGCTTTAATTGCATTGTTTAGTTTGTTCCTTTACGCTTTTGTGTATACTCCTTTAAAAAAAGTAAACTCTATTTCCGTTATTGTTGGCGCTTTTCCTGGTGCATTGCCTTGCCTTATCGGTTGGGTAGCCGCGACAGGCGTCATTAGTCCGTTTGCAAGTTTTCAGGTACTTTCAACTTCAGGCGAAGTGATTCAATATTTCAACTATGGAGGATATATTTTATTTGCGGTCCAGTTTTTATGGCAGTTTCCACACTTTTGGGCGATAGCGTGGTTAGCGCATAAAGATTACCAGAATGCAGGGTTCAGGCTGTTACCAAGCCAGGCAGGTCCTACACGGTTTTCGGCTATTCAGACCGTAATATATTCAATGATGATGGTGCCTGTCGGTATGTTGCCTTTTTATTTTCATATAGGCGGTATTGAGGCTCTCTGGATTTTATTGGTCTGCAATCTTTCGATGGTATTTGTAAGTATAATGTTAGTAATAAAAATGAACGCGGCAGCTGCAAGAAGGGTCATGTTCAGTTCCTATTTTTACCTGATGATCGTTTTTCTTGCGTTATTATTTGACAAAGTATAAATATTCTTTTGATCTTGTGTTTAGATAGAGTTTGAAAAATTAAAATGTTATGATAGCAGTGATGACGGAAGAAAAGAAAAAAATGCACCCACTTAAGTTTGTCATGTGGGGCGCATGTGCAACTATTGTAATGATGTTTACTGGTTTAAGCAGTGCCTATATTGTAAAACGTAACCAGGGTAACTGGCTTACTTACGATATCCCCGGGATTTTTTACTATTCAACTGCAGTGATTATTTTAAGTAGTATCACTATTATATTGGCACGAAAAGCATTTTTTGAAAGACAGATGCGTCATTATAAAATATGGCTTGGCATAACAATGATTCTTGGGATCACGTTTGTATTTCTTCAGTATACTGGATTTAAAGAACTTTGGGCAAGTGGTATTACACTTACGAGGAACGTCTCATTTTCTTTTCTGTATATCATTGTAGGCCTGCACGCCCTACATGTGCTTGGAGGAGTGGTGGCTCTGGTGGTTATGTATCTGAAATCGTTTAGTAAAAGAAGAAAAAATTACAGTCCAATATATATTGAACTCATGAATACGTACTGGCACTTTGTAGATCTGTTGTGGATCTATTTATTGTTTTTCTTCATCGTGGTACGATAGTGTTCAAAATGTATGGAGGTGTTGTAAAATATGTTTGGTTTAATTAACGTTGTTTCGCAAAAAGGAAAGATCTTAGGGAAACAAGTGGAAATAAAACCGGTACAATTAACAATTAATTTTATTTTTGTAAAAACCTTTTAATAGAAAGTAAATGGAAACTGCAGTAGCAAATACAAGAACAAGTTTATGGTCAGGCGGCAGAAGCCCTTTTAATGTGAGTTATGGAAAACTCATGATGTGGTTCTTTCTAGTGAGTGACTCATTTACTTTCGGGGCTTTTCTGATTTCTTATGGTTCCATCCGCTTTAGCCAGAACGATTGGGTAGATCATAATGCCGTATTTAGCAAGTTCCCGGGTATAGACGCAAATCTTCCGCTGGCGTTTGTCAGCCTTATGACATTCATTTTGATCTTTAGCTCTGTAACTATGGTGTTAGCTGTTCACCAAGGGCATAAAATGAATCAGAAAGGTGTTGAAAAGTGGTTGTTTCTAACTATTCTTGGTGGATTAGGTTTCTTAGTTTGCCAGGCATTAGAATGGACGCATCTTATAACTCATACGCATGAAGTGCTGGTAAATGGTGTTCTACAACATTGGGGAACTACTACCAGTCATAATCCCTGGGGGCCTCATGTTATGTTTAATGGTGCAATGGTGGCAACGCCCGGTCCGGTGGCATTTGGTGGATATTTCTTTGGAATTACAGGCTTCCATGGCTTCCATGTAACGTGCGGAGTAATTATCAATATTATTATGCTGATAAAAACTAAGAGGGGCGATTTCCAAATGCGCGGCCATTATGAAATGATCGAGAAGGCGGGCCTTTACTGGCATTTTGTGGATCTGGTATGGGTATTTGTATTCCTTTGCTTTTATCTTATTTGATTTATTAATATTTTAATTAAACCCTTTTGTAGACTTTAAAGAAATAATTTATGTCCTTAGCAGTTTCAACTCCATTGCCATCTACCGAAGCCGATGTGGCTCATGTGAAAAGAATATGGAAAGCCTTCTGGATTTTGTTAATACTTACAATTTTAGAGTTGGGATTGGGCCTGACCATCTATTTTATTAACCTGGGAGCTAATCCTAATGAGCTCCTCGTTTTAGTGATAAAAGGTGTTATTTGTATTTTTACGTTGGCAAAAGCTTTTTATATTATTTCAATCTTTATGCATTTAGGCGATGAAGTCAGATCCATGATATTAACAATAGGCATACCAATGGGTTTATTTATTTGGTTCATTATAGCATTTATTGCTGATGGGTCTTCCTACAGGAATTTAAGAAATACGGATGCTGGGAGCCGTAAGTATATTGAACAAAGGGAACGGGTTCATCAGCCGGCGCTTACTCCGGCCCCAGCTGAGAAGAGCGACAAAAAGTTAGATTAATAATTATAAATTACAAAATTTTAAATTAGCTGTTGCGTCTTGCAATGGCTAATTTTGCTTTATAAAGAGCATGAATAAAAAATCTTTTATAGCATTAATGGTAGCCATCCTGTTACCACTATCAGGATATCTTTTGGTAAGTCATTATAGTAAAGATGCCATAGACATGCCGCACAGGTATTTTTATGACAGTGTAAATGTGATTCGAAAGGATGGTAAAGTAACTTACGATACTGTTTGGCACCGCGTTAGTAATTTGCATTTAACCAATCAACTCGGTCAACAGGTTTCCTTCGATGATCTGAAAGGAAAAATACTTGTGCTTGATTTCTTTTTTACACATTGTCCGTCCCTTTGCCCCAGGCTAGCCGTGGCAATGAAAAAATTGCAAAACTCTTTTCCCGGCCAGGATTCGATTGTTCAGTTTTTGTCGATCTCAATTGATCCAGAGCATGATTCTGTAGCACAATTAAGAAAATGGGCGGATAGATTCAATGTAGATCCCGACAGTTGGTGGTTGCTTACCGGTAACCGCGATAGCATTTATAATTTTGCACTTCATGAAATAAAAGCAAGCGTGGCCGATCAGGGTATTGATACGGCGTTTATTCATTCCGACAAGTTTTTCCTTCTTGATAAAGACCGCATAGTAAGGGGTTGGTTTGATGGCCTGGATACTGTGGCCCAGGCTAAATTGGTAAGAGACATTCCGTTACTAATGCTGGAAAAAGATAAAAAGAAAACCTTTGCAGATTTTTTTGATAACCTTTTAAAAGGAAGCACTACGAATCCGTAATCTTACTGATGAATATTCAGAATAATTTTCCCAAACCGGTTTTGAAGAGGAATGATAGAGCTGCAGCCAGGCTGATCTGGGTTGTTTCCATTGTTGCTTTCCTTGGTATCGCATCTCTTTCCGGCGTGAAGTTAAATGTAAATTTGAATTTTAATCCACACGTATTTGCAACTTTTAATGCCATTGTTAATTCTTGTGTTGCACTTTTGCTGATAGCTGCGCTGGTTGCCGTGAAATCTAAAAAATTTATCCTCCACAAAAGATTAATGATTGCGGCGATTATTCTTTCTGTCTTTTTCTTAATTTCTTACGTATGCCATCATTTACTTAGCGGAGAAACAAAATTCGGCGACTTGAATCATGATGGAATCCTAAGTCCGGATGAGAAAATCCTTGCCGGTTCGTTACGTTATGTTTATTATGCTATTTTGATTACTCATATTCCACTGGCTGCAATTGTACTACCCTTCATTTTATTTACCGCATATCGCGCCCTTTCGGGTGACTATGAAAAACATAAGAAACTGGTAAGAGTTACTTGGCCACTTTGGTTTTACGTGGCTATTTCAGGCGTCGCAGTTTATTTACTGATAAGTCCTTATTATTGATCCCCCAATTGCCTCATTAGCGCTTATATTTCCAATTCTTTCGCGGGGTCCCAGAATAGTTTTTCAAAATCAATTACTGTGTCGTTCTCTACTTTTATCTTTTCTTTTAATAATAATTCTTCCATAAGGGTAGGTGTGGCAAAATGCGCTCTTCCACTTAGCATTCCGTTTCTGTTCAAAACGCGGTGAGCTGGCACTTTCGGAGAAGCATTGTGCGCTCCGTTCATTGCCCAACCTACCATTCGTGCCGACATTTTAGTTCCCAGATAGTTGGCAATAGCGCCAAACGAAGTAACGCGACCTTTAGGTATTTGCCTTACCACTTCGTACACGTTTTCAAAAAAGGAATATTCTTTATTGACCGGACGGGCACTTTCTTTTTTGTCTGGCTTTCGTGTTTTATTTTTTGATAATTTTTTCACTTTTGAAATTAAATTTTTTCAGAAACGAATTTAAATTTAGTGAAAATAATAATGGAATCAATGTAGGTTAGCCGCGAATATTTGCAGAGCGGTTTTATTAGTGTTATTAAGGTTAAATGAATAACTTCCATAATTGTTGTTTTACTACAAGATTTGATTAACACTAAGAGCAAAGCAAGTCTTCTCCAAAATAGGAATTTGAGAAAATTGTTGCTTTACTGAATGATTGTTATTAGATGTTGGGGTAAATGAAAAGATCCTCAGTTGAAAAGTATCTTTTTACTAAAAATAATTTTCAATATTTTGGCATGAAGGATATCCAGTAAACCGATAAATATTTGGTATTTCTAATAAGTCGGAAATTTGTTGAAAGTTCTAAAATAAAAAAAGGGACCAGCCCCTAATGCTGGCCCCTAACTTACACATGAATCTACCTTACAGTTTTACAATTCGCTGGGTTATTCTTTGGGAGTTACAAATAATTTGTAAGAAATAGATCCCATTAGGGGAATTGCTCATATCTATATTACCCAAGCCTGCCAAAGCTTTGCCGGTTTTTAAAACCCTTCCGCTCATATCGGCAAGCAGGTAATTATAATTTTGTGGAGCGTTTACGGTTATCTCTGAATTAATCAACGTGGAAACTTTAAATTGATTATTACTTACCTCAACTGGCTTTAAGAAAAGAACATTTGAGAAAGCTATCTGCCCATCATTCATGACTGATTTCAAACGATAAAAAATACCTTGTTTTAATAGTGGCGAATAGTTGAAATTGGTAACATTGGAAGCAGGCGATGTTAGGGTAGTAAAGAGGGATCCATCTAACGAACTTTCAATGCTTAAGTTTTTTACAGCTACATCGGAGATGATACTCCATGTTAAATTATGATTTCCATTATTTGTGTCACCCGAAAGTAATACCTGACTCAGAGGCAAAACTGTCAGCGGAGAAAAAACGCCGCTTACTCTATAGGAACCCAGGCTCCCATAGTTTGTGGTATTTGCATTGCCAGACCCTTGTACTAAAATATAATAGTCTCCTGCCATTAAGGTGGTATCAATGGTTACATCTAATTTTTCTTCGGGATTATAGACTTTCACTACTTCTCTTTTGGCGTTCAAAAGTGTTATTTCCACATCAAGGTCTGCGCCTTCATTGTTTGCTCCTACAGAAAATGGAGTCGCATTTAATTGAAGCACGCCATCCTTCGGTAATTTAATTTTAAAGGCATCTCTATCCGTATTGGTAGTAATGATTCCATCAGCGGCAAATTGAACTTTCGAAATATCGATTATTGTTGGATTTACTTCGGGATCATCACTGTGGTCATCAGTGCGGTAAGTAAAGCCGTTACGCGATGTGATGATAGAGAGATTATCCTGGTCAGCAGTACAGCCGTTTGGAGTTGGACCGTTATTCCATCCCGATAAATTTTTATAGTAGCTGTTACCCATTACCGGAGCCCAACTCGTTTGTCCCGTTCCCTGGCCTTGGTTATAAGTCGATACTAATTGGCAAGTTCCATTATAAGCTGCCTGATGAGAAAGACCCACTGCGTGCCCACTTTCGTGTGTACAACATTCCGCAACATACTTGCTGTTGTAAACAAGCCTGTCTGAGAAAACGAAACACGGTGTGTCGTCTCCCCAAATAAAAGAACCGGTAAAGGTTACCCCCGCAACACCCTGGCACCAGTTGCTCGTAGGAGTTATAATCACTCTTATTCTTTGATTTAAAGGGGCAGCTAAAAAAACAGTTGAGTCGGTAGTAATATTAATATTGAAAGGGCGATAGTCTTCAGCAACACGATTGAAAACATCTGTAATTTGATCATCAGTCATTCCGGAAGGCGCGCAAAAGAGTGGTCCGTTCGAGTTCCATGAAGTACCAGCTACTGTTTGGCCGTCAAAATCAAGAAATATGGTTGCCTTTGCGGAAGGGAAACTGTTAAGTTTCACCTCACTGTAAGACTTTAATGAAATTATCATGAGCAGAAATATTGCGATAGGTATATTTTTTTTCATGGATTTTGGATTTAGGGATGGTTCCGCTTTTAGGGAAGCGGTGTAAGGCTTGATTTGCTAATAGTCTTCTATCAGTGCATCTGTTCTTATTTTATTCATTGCATAAATACCGTCTTTATCTTTTTTTAATTCAAATCCATCGGCATAATTTTGATTGATAATACGGCCGATGTAAGAAACTGAGTTATCAGAATTAATTTGTTTTGAAATGGATAATATCGTGTTATCTAATCCAGGTGCCTTTACCAACACACTGTATAAATTAGCATACCGCTTAACAGAAGAAGTAACGATTCCATTGAAGGAGAAGTCAGCGAAATTTATTTTTACCTTGCTACCTTCTGGAGTATTGAATGCTTTTTCCAACTCCGATTCAGAGGTTGGTAATTTTTGAGAATATTTACTAAAATAGTTCTGGCGATTAGAAGTGAGCACCTGCGCCATCGAAGCGTGTGAAGAAAAAACAATAATGCCAAGCGCCATCATTTTGCAAATGATTTTCATAGATCGGATTTAGGATTTTATCAATTTCGAACGAGTATAAAACGGCGATCTATTGAAAATATTTCAAATTGAAATAAAAAATATGATGAATAATAAAAGAAGGTAAAAAGCCAGAGTAGGACTACGTATTAATACTGCCCGGTACTTAGTAGAACCAACGTGCAGGCTTCCATCGTATTAATACCTTTTTCTTTTGCAAGTGTGGCGAATTCATCATTTTCAGCACCCGGATTGAAGATGATTCTTTTTGGATGTTGAGAGAAAATATAATCGTAGTATTCTTTTTGGTGAGTGGCATTTAGGTAAAGGGTTACCGTGTCTAAGTTTTCAATTTGTTTTTCTGCTGAAACAATTTCTACATCCTTCACTTTGCCTGCATGCCTTCCGATGGCAATCACGTCATGTCCTTTGTTCCTGAGATTATTGATGGCAAGATAACTATAACGCGAAGGGTTAGACGAAGCGCCTAATACCAATGTTTTTTTATTCGTCATGATTGTTTATTTAAAAGCCAGGTTTAAATGTCTGTGAGCTGGCCCATAAGAGTTTCGTTTTTGCGCTCACATTTTAATATAAAATTAAACGTATTGTCAGAGAAATTGAAAAATAATACCACCCTCATAGAATTGCCGGGAATCAATTTTTATTATAGCAAACGAAGAAATGTTGTAGAGAGTAAGCGAATAAAGATTTGTGGTAGAAAAGTTGTCATTTATTATAAAAATTATGCAACTCGACCAATATCCATTTTGTAACAAACATAAAAAAACTTAAAATTGTAAATTGTAGGGTTGCATTAACTTCGAGACATTTTATGAAAAAAATATTTACCTCCAATTTCCTTATCAAGATTTGAATAATGCAAAAAAAGAAAGAAGTCGATCGAAAACCCAAGACTCAAAATTGCGATGAAAGTGATAAATTTAAAGAAATCATAGATCGCATATCCGATCCGATAATTGCCACCGATAACAATTGGTGCTATACATTTGTCAACAAAAAAGCAGAACAAATTCTGGGGAGTTCAGCCGCTTTCCTATTAGGTAAAAATATCTGGACACAGCTACCTGAAATTAACAGCCTTCAACTGAAAGCATCATGTGCTAAAGCTATGGAAACCCAGGAGTACGTTTATTATGAACAATATTCAGACGTCCATAATTCATGGTTTGGAAATCACATTTATCCGTCGTCTGAAGGCATTACTATTACATTTAGAAATATCACCAAGCGAAAGAGAAGGGAAGAAGATTATAATAAACTTGCCGATCGAAATGCATTGATCCTGGACACAATGCTTGATAACTTTGCACTGACGGATAAGGATCTAAATTTTATTGATGTAAATCCATCGTTTTGTAAAACAACGGGCTATAGTCGGAATGAATTATTAAAAATGAATTTCGAAGATCTGGCTGTGGGACTAAGTCGCAAACAGATTAAAAAAATTTTCAGGGACGCGATAAAAAAAGGCAACGTTTTATTAGATACTAAAAAGCAGAGGAAAAATGGTGAAATAATAGATTTGGAATTAACAGTTACTGAAATGCAAATTGACGGGAGAACCTATTTTGCTTCCTTCGGAAGAGATATTTCGGATTATAAAATGGCAGAAGCACAATTAAAAAATGAAAAGAATTTATCTGATTCACTAATAAACAGCCTTCCGGGACTTTTTTATTTATTTGATAAGAATGGCAAATTTTTAAGATGGAATAAAAATGTGGAAAAGATTTCAGGGCTTAGCCATGAGGAAGTAGCCTCAATTCATCCGCTTGATTTGTTCGGAAGGGAAGATCAGTTAATCATCAAGCGAGCCATAAAAGAAGTTTTTGATAATGGAAGAGCTGAAGTAGAAGCAAAATTTGACACTAAGGAGTATGGAAGAATCCCTTTTTATTTCAACGGATCGTCCACTGAAATTAAAGGAGAGAAATGCCTTATCGGAACTGCAATTGATATTACTCAACTTACCCAGGCTAAAGAAGCGTTGCATCAGATGGAACAAAAGGCAATGGGGCGAAAAGTACTGGAACAGAAAAAAATATCCCGGGCCATAATTAATGCACAGGAAAAAGAACGAACTTATATCGGACGCGAATTGCATGATAATGTAAACCAGTTGCTCGCAAGTACAAGAATTTATCTTGGGATAGCTACTAAAGATAATGACAGAACAAAACAATTGCTAAAGTATCCAATGGAATTATTAGACAACTCTATCGCAGAAATCAGATCGTTGAGCCATCAACACGTGGCTCCCCTCCAAAACGTTGACTTAAAACAACTGGTTATAGGCCTTTTGAATTTACTTGAAAAAAGTGCAGTCATAAAAACCAAATTTGAATACGACATACACGGTAAATTTTCAGACGATGATTTAAAATTAAATATTTATCGGATAGTACAGGAGCAAGTAAATAACATTATCAAACATTCTGAAGCAACAAAAGTGAATATTGTAATAAAAAATTGCTCGAAAAATGTGAATATTGTCATGAAAGATAATGGCAAAGGCTTTGATATAACTAAAGGAAGACAAGGAATAGGGATATCTAATATTATCAATAGGATTAATTCTTTTAACGGTGAGATGGCCATCAAAAGTGCTCCTGGGAAAGGATGTGAATTAAAAATAAAAATTCCGTACTGATTATTGCAATAAAAGAAGCGCATCCAGAAGTTTCCGCAGTGTTGACGTTGCTTGTATTAATTTTCTTGCCAAAAAAAAACATTATTGGTTAACTTGTGAATTGTTATTTCACAAATTTTATTGATTCTGATGAAAAAAATAATAGCTACTTTTTTGTTGCTGACTTCACTTAAATTTATAGCGTTTTCACAGGCCCCGAATGCAGCCGTCCACTGGGCGGATAGTGTTTTTAATTCGTTGAATAATGATCAGAGAATTGCACAATTAATTATTCTGCGCGAAAGCAGTTACAATCCAGAGGGTCCGATTTATTATGATTCTGCAATTACTGAAGCAATTAAAAAATACAATATCGGCGGCATTGTTCTTTTTCAGGGAACGCCTGTGAAGCAGGCTGATTTTATTAATTATTTTCAAAGCATAGCTCAAACTCCGTTGATGGTTTGTATCGATGGGGAGTGGGGGCTGGGCATGCGTCTAGACAGTGTAGCGCCGCTCAATCATCAAATGATGCTCGGCGCTATCAATGATTCTGCATTAATTTATCAATATGGAAAATTAGTAGGACGGCAATGCAAGAGAATGGGTATCCAGGTAAATTTTGCGCCGGTGGTTGATATCAATAATAACCCAAATAACCCGGTCATAAATGACCGCTCTTTTGGAGAAAATAAATACAAAGTAGCAAAATACGGTGTGGCATACATGAAAGGGATGCAGGCTGAAGGCGTTCTTTCATGTGCAAAGCATTTCCCGGGACATGGAGATGTATCAGTGGATTCTCATTTAGATCTTCCGGTGATCAATAAAACGATGGCGCAATTAGATTCGCTGGAATTATATCCCTTCAAAAAAATGTTTGCCGCGGGCGTTCCCAGCGTGATGACTGCTCATCTTTATGTTCCTGCCATTGACTCTACGCCAAATACGGCCACATCTCTATCAAAGAAAGCTGTAACCGGTTTGCTTCGGGATAAGCTTCATTTTGATGGTTTAAGTATTACCGACGCGCTCGGTATGAAAGGCGTTGCCAAATATTTTCCCGGCGGCCAAATTGCGGTACAATCGCTGATTGCGGGAAATGATATCCTTGATCTTCCCGAAAATGTGGATTCTGCTATTGCAAAAATTAAGCAGGCAATTGATAGTAACCAGCTAAGTTGGAATGATATTTATGTTAAATGTAAAAAAGTACTTGCTTATAAATACATGTATGGCGTAGCCAAGGTAAAACCCATAAACACAGATCACCTGGCTTACGATCTTAACGAGGGGATTGCGGAAATGAAAAAGCTAGTTGCCGAAAATTCGATCACTGTTTTAAACAATAAAGACAAAGTATTTTTTCCACTCACGGACGAAAACAAAAAAATCGCGTATGTAGGAATTGGTGTCGACAGTGCAAATACTTTTGCCTCCAGATTAAAGAATGATTTGAAGGCTGACGCGTTTTATTTTAATTATAAAGAAGATGCTTCGAGACTAGCCTCAACCGTGGAATTATTAAAAAGTCGCTACAATGAGGTAGTCATCGGCGTTCACAATTATAATCGTTACCCAAAAAACAATTTTGGAATCAGTGAATATGCATTAGATCTTGTCAAACAAATTCAACAAAGCGATAAGGCGGATTATAAAACTGTTTTGTTTGATTTCGGAAATCCTTACGCGTTGAAGAACTTTTGTGATGCAAAAAATTTGGTGGCTTGTTACGAAGATGATTCCATAACACAAAACGCTGCGGCAGATATCCTGGAAGGAAAAATCATTGCTAAAGGAACCTTGCCCGTTACTGTTTGTGATAATTATAAATTTGGGAGTGGGATTATCAATAAGAGAGTAATGCCACTCGCAACACCTGACGAAGAAGGTATTAATGGTTTGCAAATGACGCGCGATATTGATTCCATTGCCAACCTGGGAATTACGGGGAAGGCATACCCTGGTTGTGTTGTATTGGTTGCCCGTCATGGAAAAATTATTTTTGAAAAGGCATATGGTACCTACAATTATGATACACCGGAACCTGTCAACCTGAATTCAATTTACGATATGGCATCGGTGACAAAGATTTGTGCCACCACTCTTGGAGTGATGAAATTATATGATGAAGGAAAGTTGCGGCTCGATAAAACACTTGGAACTTATCTGCCATGGGTAAGGAAAAGCGACAAAGCCGACCTGAACATAGAAAAGATACTTCTTCACCAGGCAGGGCTTGTGGCTGATGTTGTTTTCTATAAGAAAACAGTTGATCCTAAAACAGGAAAACCATTGCCTCAATATTTTAAACGGGATTCTTCCGCGGAATTTAGCGTAAGAGTCGCACAAAATTTATACCTAAAAACTGGCTATGATAAAACGATGAGGCAAAGTATTGTTGACAGCAAACTTCTTCCATCGGAAAAATATGTTTATAGCGACAATGATTTTATTTTGATGGCAGATGTCGTGCGAGCAATTTCCGGGTTGCGAATCGATAAATATGCGGATAAATATTTTTACAAACCGATGGGGCTGACTTCTATCGGATTTAATCCGCGAAACCGCTTTGATACCAATTTGGTTGCACCAACAGAAGTGGATAATTATTTTAGGTTGCAACATTTGCACGCAGACGTTCATGATGAAGGGAGTGCAATGTTTGGAGGCGACGCAGGACACGCAGGTTTATTCAGCAATATAGAAGACATCGGTGCCCTTCTTCAAATGTTTTTAGACGGCGGCTCATTCAATGGCAAACAATACATTAAGCCTTCGACCCTGAATTTATTTACTGCCTACAATTCGAGCATCAGCAGGCGTGGTATTGCTTTTGACAAACCTCAAAAAGATAATTACACTACCACAGATCCACATCCTTATCCATCTCGATTTACTTCGCCGCTCACGTTTGGTCACACCGGATACACAGGTACTGCTATTTGGGTAGATCCAAAATATGATTTGGTATATGTACTTTTAAGCAATCGCGTAAACCCCACAAGAAGTGATAATTTATATAAATACAATATAAGAGGAGCGATTGAAGATGCGGTTTATAAAGCGATGGTTCCGGCGATTCCGGAAGTATTGAAAAGAGAAGAGTTGGAAAAGGGAATTGAGTGATAAGTGATAACTGAAAAGTAATGATTCAGAAACAAATAAGTGATGAGCAATGAGCAGCAGTGAACGAACAAATAACGACGATTTTAATTTTCATTTTTGTACTTTTAAACTAATAATTAATCAGCAATAATTAATAAACTATTCACCAGTAAATCATACACACCATGGAATATCCTTATCAGATAAAAACTTTGGAAGAATACAAAGAAGCGTATAAAAAGAGCGTTGAAAATCCTGACGAATTCTGGGCCCGGGTAGCGGACAATTTTTTATGGAAAAAGAAGTGGGATAAAGTGTTAGAATGGGATTTTAAAGAGCCTAAGATTGAATGGTTCAAAGGTGCTAAACTTAATATCACTGAAAATTGTATTGATCGTCACTTAAAAGATTTGGGTGAAAAGCCTGCCATTATCTGGGAGCCAAATAATCCTGAAGAAAGAACACGAATAGTTACCTATACAAGATTGCATAAAAGAGTTTGCCAGGTAGCCCAGATGCTTATCAACAATGGCGTAAAGAAAGGCGACCGCGTTTGTATCTATATGGGAATGGTTCCGGAGTTGGCTTATGCCGTATTGGGCTGTGCAAGAATCGGTGCGATACACAACGTTATTTTTGGAGGATTTTCTGCGCAAAGTATCGCAGACAGAGTAGACGATTCGAAGGCAGAATTTATTATAACCTGCGACGGCGCTTATCGCGGTGCAAAAGATATTCCGTTAAAAAGTGTTATTGACGATGCGTTGATCGGAAATAAAACCATCAAAAAAGTAATCGTTTATACAAGAACCAGGAGACCTGTTTCTATGATAAAAGGCAGAGATGTGTGGTGGGAAGATGAAATGGATTTTGCATTATCACAGATAGAAAAAAACAATGAAGTGCATTTTCCTGCTGCCGAAATGGATGCGGAAGATCCTCTTTTTATTTTATATACTTCGGGCTCCACCGGCAAACCAAAGGGAGTGGTACACACCAACGCGGGCTACATGGTTTGGACTACTTACACTTTTGTAAATACATTTCAATATAAACCGGGTGATGTTTATTTCTGCACGGCTGATATCGGCTGGATCACAGGCCACAGCTATATTGTATATGGTCCATTGGCTGCAGGTGCCACCAGCCTTATGTTTGAAGGAATCCCTACCTGGCCGGATGCAGGAAGGTTCTGGGATATTATTGATAAATATAAAGTGAATACGCTATACACAGCGCCTACCGCTATCAGAAGTTTAATGAGTTATGGATTAGAACCATTGAAGGGAAAAGATATGTCAACATTAAAAGTATTGGGAAGCGTAGGAGAGCCCATCAATGAAGAAGCATGGCATTGGTATGATGAAAATATCGGTAAAAAGAAATGCCCAATAGTAGATACCTGGTGGCAAACAGAAACGGCTGGGATATTAATTACAACATTAGCCGGAGTAACGCCATCAATTCCGAGTTGGGCTACATTACCACTACCCGGTGTGCAACCCGTACTGGTAGACGAAAATGGAAAGGAAGTAACGGAACGGGATGAGAACGGGTTACTAAAAGGCAATCTTTGTATGAAAGCGCCGTGGCCGGGAATTTTAAGAACTACTTATGGAGATCATGAACGTTTCCGGAAAAATTATTTTGCAACTTATCCCGGATTATATTTTAGTGGCGATGGCGCTTTAAAAGATAAAGACGGCAATTACAGAATTACGGGAAGAGTGGATGATGTATTGAATGTGAGCGGGCACCGCATTGGCACCGCCGAAATAGAAAACGCGATTAACATGCATGCGGGTGTGGTAGAAAGCGCTGTGGTTGGTTATCCTCATCCTATAAAAGGGCAAGGCATTTATGCTTTTGTAATTACTGAAAAGAAACACCCGGAAGATGAAAGATCCAAACAGGACATATTAGAAACAGTTTCACGGGTCATTGGCCCTATCGCTAAGCCCGATAAAATACAATATGTAAACGGGCTTCCTAAAACAAGGAGCGGAAAAATTATGCGCCGCATTCTTCGAAAAATCAGCGAAGGAGAACTGGAGAATTTGGGGGATACAACGACATTGCTTGATCCCGGAATTGTAGATGAAATAAAGGCGAACAGGATTTAATACCGGTATGGTGAAAGACTAGAACAGTAAGTGAACAAATATCTTGATTTTACATTTTGGCAAAAAAAAGGCGATAATTTTTTAAAAAATTGTCGCTTTTTTTAGATTTTAGTCCTCGCCTTTCTTTTTAGATTTTCCAAATTTTAATTTTATTTTCTGGTTTGGTTCTTCTTCTTCACCTAATAAAAAGCCCCATGATTTCATCCCTTCAACCCGGTCAAAAATAATTTTTGCCATTGCCAAATAAGAAACAGATAAAAACATGCCGGGGATACCCCATATCATCTCCCCAACTACAACTCCCAGGATAATGATTAATGGATTGATTTTTATTTGAGAACCAACAATCTTAGGCATTAGGAAGTTACTGTCCACCATATGAATACCGATCACAGCAATGGCGAGGTATAATGCATGGTGCGGGTCGGATGTAGCGAAGGTGATACATATTCCGACGAAAAGCGCGGTATAAATACCCAGATATGGAATCAGGTTAAGCACACCAAGGAGCAAGGCAAGAAGAAAAACATATTTGATACCAATTATCCAGAATATAAGGGAAGATAATGCTACCAGAATAGCCATTTGAAAAAATAGGCCGGTAATATATTTTCTTACAATAGATTTAATTTCTTCTGAAATTTCATAAATCACGGAATGATGTTTTTCGGAAAAGGCAGCCACAATGAAACGCATCAAATGACGACGGTAAAGTAGAATAAAAAAAGTATAAATGAGTGTGAAGATCGATAAAAGCAAGAAAGTAGATACGGAAACCACAGTCTGTTCAATGATACCTCCACTGGAACTTAATACTTTGGAAGTGGTTTTATCAATATACTCCGTTTGTTTATAAGCATTGACATTAAATGTGCTTTCGAACCAGGTTTGAAGATTTTGAAACAATTTGCCGACCTGCTCTTTAAGCGATGGCCATTCTTTGGTTAAATTGGATATCTGCGAACTAAGGGAATAAATAATAATAGAAACTCCGATAAGAAAAATTATTACAGAAACGATACCAGCAAGCGATCGGGGAAATCTTAATTTGTTTTCAAAGAAGTTTGACAGCGGCAAAAGTAAAAGTGCAAATAATAATGCAAACAATAATGGAGCTAAAACTGTTTTGCCTATGATGGCAAGGAAACCGCCGGCAATTAAAATGATCAGCACACAAGCGAGTCTCAAATAGAAAGGTAATGTGGTTTTCATGATTAAGTATTGTTTGAATTGAAGAACAATTTAGTTCAATTAAAATAAAAGATCTGAGGGCCTTTGCCTGAATTATTATTATTTCAAAATTTTATTGTCAGGCCGAAGCCGTCGCACAAAAAATATTTTTGTTTCCTTTGCAGAATGCATCCAAAATATTTATCCATCAACGATTTTGATTACACCCTTCCTGAAGACAAAATAGCGATTTATCCACTACAAAAACGAGACCAATCGAAGTTGCTGATCTATAAAAATGGCAATATCTCGGAAGATGTCTATAAAAATATTTCCGGCCATTTACCTGAAAATTCTTTTTTGGTTTTTAATGATACCAAAGTAATTAAAGCAAGAATTTTATTTCAGAAGCAAAGTGGTGCGGTGATAGAAATATTTTGCCTGGAGCCACACGAAAAAATAAATGATTACGCGGTTGTTCTTTCACAGAAAGAATCTGCCAGATGGAAGTGTATGATTGGCGGTGCCGGTAAATGGAAAGAAAAGTTTCTGGAAAAAAGGATTACAATAAATAATGAAGGGATTTCCCTGAAGGCTGCTTTGGTTGAGAAGTTGACTGACGCCTATATAGTAGAATTGTCATGGAATCCTGGAAATTATTCTTTTGCTGAAATTATAGAACACGCCGGAGAAACACCTTTGCCACCTTATATAAAAAGAAAAGCCGAAGAAAGCGATGCGGAAAAATATCAAACAATTTATTCACATTATGAAGGATCGGTTGCTGCGCCCACGGCAGGTTTGCATTTTACTGAAGATATATTCTCTTCGTTAAAGAAAAAAAATATTGAAACAGGCTTCGTTACGCTTCATGTGGGCGCGGGCACTTTTAAACCTGTGAAAGCTGCGAGGATGGATGGTCATGAAATGCACGCGGAGTGGATAGATGTGTCCACTAAATTTATCGGGCAGCTAATTAAATATATTTCTAACGGAGTATTTTGTGTGGGTACTACTTCTGTAAGAACTATTGAAAGCCTTTACTGGATGGGATTAAAGACTTTTTTAAATCCTGAAATTGAATTTGAAAAATTGAAAATAAATCAATGGGAAGTTTATGAGGATGAATTATTATTAAGAACGAATCTTTCAGCTAAAGAATCATTAACTTTTTTATTCAATTATTTAATTAATAAAAATTTAAACCGGCTTTTTATTCAAACACAAATTATTATCGCGCCGGGTTATGAGTTTAAAATTACCAAAGGAATCATTACTAATTTTCATCAGCCAAAATCTACTTTATTATTATTGGTATCAGCAATGATCGGGAAAAAATGGAAAGAAATTTACGATTATGCATTAGCCCATGAGTTCAGGTTTCTGAGTTATGGGGATGGGTGCCTGATTATGAATGATTAGTATTTCTAAAAACCTTTTTGAATTTATAGAAAAAAATAACCAATCCTCCACCCAAAAAAGCGCCCATAGCAATATTTTGTAACCTGCTATAATTTGGAATTAAAAAGAATAGAAAAACAGTAGCAACTATTATAAACCAACAGAATTGTAGAATTAATAAAG
>DATCFI010000050.1:0-25082 GCA_036509585.1 Hanamia sp.
AAGAATCACTTCCGCAAGTAAATTCAAGATTGAATTTTCATAAATAATTTAGCTCTTCTGAAATGAATTCTCAATCGATTAGTCTTTTCCCGCCATAAAGTGTTTCACATTATTCAACAACAGTGACTTTAATGAAACCTGTCAGAACCAATCTCAAGCAATCAGGTTTCATGAATAAGTGTCAATATATAAATTCCCGTAGATTATATCGTTTTTGCCAATACTGTCAAAATATTCTATAATGTGTTATTCAGGAAATGAAATATCTTCAAACATTTTATAATTGTCCATATTAGTTGCAGGAGCAAAGAAACATATTACCTTCATTTCAATATCTCCCGTGTTTTTTAACATATGCATTTTCCCTTGCTCAAAAAGAACGGCTGATCCAGCACTAACAAGACCAACTTCATTTTCTATCATCACCTTGCCCGCACCATTTATGATATAGATCAACTCTTCACTATGAGGATGTGAATGAGCAGGTCGCACAGTTTCACCCGGCATCACACGAATCACACATACCGATAAATTTTTTGCAGGAAGGGAGCCTTCGCTAGCCAACCAGCGCATAAACCTACCTGGTTGTTCCTCTTCGGATACTTCACTTTCGTTTAAAATTAGCATCTTTACTTTTTTAAAGTTTTCAATATTTTCTCACTCAATCGTGTTGCATTCAAACCATAATGAGAAACCAATTCTGAATAGGTTCCCGAATGGACATAGTGGATACCATCAGAATTAGTTAGGTTAATAGGAAATAAATTTTGTGTATCGATAAAAGACTCTTTTGCAAACAGAACCTTCCGGAAGTTAGTCCAAAGATAACCGTTGTTCTGCTCTACAATAAAAATAGGTTTACCTGTACGATACAAATCCAAAATTGCATCTTCATCTATTGAGGGCATATCGATAACATTAATAGCAACATCCTTGGTACTCAAAATATCCGCAGCCTCCATGGCCTCGTGAACCTCTCGCCCAGTGGCTACAATATATGCTACTGCATCAGGCTTTTGATCATTAACTGCATATGCTTTGCCAAATTCAAATACAAAATCAGCATCGTAAATAACTGGAGCCGGTGATCTTAATATTCTCAAGTACACGATACCTTTGTCGCCCGCTAGTATCCATTTCATGGTACTCAATAATTGTTGAGGACACGAAACATTAAGAATCTTAACATGCGCAGCTTCATTAAGTAACGTAACATCGTCATTTCCCATATGTGTTGCCCCATTTGACTGTGTATCCAGATCGGCAGCTGTTGCTACCATCGTCAAATCCAAACCATGGCCCTTTGATAACCACCCTTTATCTGCAATCACTTCTAAACGTTCTTGATACCCTACAGCAATTCTTCTTAGAATCTTCCAATCAAAAAAAGGGCAAAAGGTACTAATCCAAACATTGTAACCTAATATCGCATAGGCTTCACCAATTAGCATCATGTTTGCCTCCGCAACACCTACATTCAATGACCGGGACTTATCAACAAATCCTACTCCTGCCTGAAGCCCGCTTGTAGAAGCTAAATCTGAATCTACTGAAACGATATGTTCGTCGCGGGCAAATACCTGCATTGCAGACTCAATAACCTTGTGTGCTAAATAAGATTTTCCTTTTTCGAGTACTGGCAGCGAACTATGTGAATAATGAATTTGTTTAATTCTATCTGGTGCTTTTTGTGTTTTAACTGACATTGGCATATTTCTTATATGCACAAGATTATCATCGTCTATTACCATATTGAATCCCATATTATCAGCATGTTGCTGTAGTATGGTAATAATATCCGAGTGCACACCGCTCTTCATTAACGAATTTACAAATTCGGAAAATACCTTTCCCCGTCTTTCTCGTTGATGCTCTTGCAAGAGGACTTCTTGATCTAGCACAACCTCGCTAATATTAGTCTTATGATTATCCGTAACATTTGAGAAGCCTCCATACCCCTTTGTAGTTTTACAAATTATGACTGTTGGTCTCCCATCTCTCTTTCCATACTTGAATTCCAGCAAAGCATTATAAACAGTGTGGTACTTCGTTGCATCTACTGTTATGACACGCCACCCAAAGCTACCAAAACTACCACCTAAATCATTATAAGGGAAATGTAACTTGCTTACATTATCTAACTGACCTCCGTTGTTGTCAACCATGACGCATAAGTTCTCCAGGTTCTTAAAGCCAGAATACATAATTGCTTCCCATATTGGACCCTCCTGTAATTCTCCATCACCAGTCACAACATACACATCAAATTTCGGCGTTTTTTGACCAGCAATGGCAAAGCCCTGAGCAACACCCATACCTTGTCCCATTGGCCCGGTTGCAAGATGCACTCCTGGTAATAATGGGCCCGGATGTCCATTTAGAACACTTGATATAGAACGTGAATTCTTCAGAATTTCCTTATCAAAATAGCCTAAATCTGCATAAATTGAAGCCAAAGTTGCCACAGCATGTCCTTTACTTAAGACAAACATGTCCTGCTCCGGTGCCGTAGGCTGCCCAATATTAAGATTAATTATTCCACCATAGAATAAGCTCACCATTGGAATTGTAGCCGAAAAAGCACCTCCTATATGAATACCTCCATCAACTGCATAACGGCATTGATAAAGACTCAATAACCGAATATCTGAGTCTTTAATTTCCAATAAGCAGTTAATCCCTTTTTTTATTAGAGATTCTTTATCTTCTAAATAAATCATAGTAATTTCTTGTTTTCAAATATTAAAAGAAGTAATAACTACCTGTAATTTGGCATAGGCCGAAGAATACATTAATATTAATCATTAAAATAAAAACACACCATTCATTCGTCTAAATATGGGGTGCAATATTTTTGGCAATTGCTCTTTTTTGCAGATAATCATGAAACTGTTTATGTATTTTAATAATTATTATTCTGTGTAGTTAAATAGCATATTACATTATAGACCAGCCCCCATCGACAAAGTAAGCTGCGCCAGTCACAAAAGATGCTTCATCCGAAGCCAGAAAGTACATTACATTGGCAACTTCTTCAGATGTGCCCATCCGATTAAAAACACTTTTGGCTCCCAGAAAACGTTCAGTTTCTACAGGATCGGGGGAATCGTTGATAGAACCTCTCAGGAGTGGAGTATCAATAGCACCGGGCACTACACAATTTACCCTGATGTTGTCTTTAGCCAAATCAAACGCCATACTCCGCGTTAAGGTATCAATAGCACCTTTGGAGGAAGAATAGGCAGCCCTTTCTCCTACTGAGCGATAACCAAGGATAGAGCCTGTATTAACTATAGCACCCGATCCCTGGCGAATCATAAAAGGAACAAAGGCATTGGACATGTAATAAATTCCTTTGAGATTAATATCGTATAACCTTACCCAATCTTCTTCCGAGCATTGCAAAATGCTTCCACGCACTTCCAATCCGGCATTATTTATCAATACATCCGCATTTCCGAATTTCTCTTTCGTTACCAGGGCAGCTTGCTGCACCTGTTCTTTGTTGGATATATCACACAAACAGAAAACTGCATCCTGCCCCATGTCTTTTATTTGTTTCTCTGCTGCTTTTCCTTTTTCTTCATTTATATCAATGATTACAATGTTGTATCCGTTTTTTGCAAATTTGTTCGCTGCAGCCAGGCCTAAACCTGATGCACCACCACTAACGATCATTACCTTGTTGCTCATGTTACTTTTGTTTTTATATTTTTAATTAACCTGTCGATTTAATCCATCCCATTTGGCTTAGTAGCTACTTTTATCGCACCGTCTTTTCTTTTTTCAAAAGTATCCAAGGCCATTTCAAAATCCTTCAAAGCAAAACGATGTGTCATTAAAGGATGAAGATCAATTCGGTTGTTCAGCAACAATTCAATAGTTGCCTGGGCTGTATTTGGATTCGCCCTGTTACCAACCAATTCTATTTCCTCCAGTACCATTCTTTTTAACGGAAGCGATGGATCGGCATGTGGAATACCTATAACAGATACCACTCCTCCTTTAGATGCGGCCAGGCAAGCCTGGTTGATGGATTGGGCTGTTCCCGCACATTCGAGCACCGCAGGGGCACCTCTACCATTAGTAAGCTCTTTAACTTTTTCAACGATATCATGTTCCCTGTAATTAATGGTGATGGCACCCAGTTCAGCTGCTTTCTTTAAACGTTCTCCACTTCCTGCTGCAATAATACGTCCGGCACCTAGTGCTTTGGCAACTAAAATCGCCATGAGGCCCTGAGGGCCTGTTCCAAGTATCAAAATGTCATCTCCTGGCTGCATACGGGAACGTTTCACCGTATAAAGAGCAATGCTTAAGGGATCTACACATGCCGCATATTCCAAGGGCATAGAATCAGGAATTCTGAAAATACTTTTGACAGAAGTGCGCATATACTGTGCATAAGCACCCGGCGTATAATGCCCATATTGTCTGTGCCCAAGTTCTTCGTGTCCATAATTAAGGCAGATATTATACCGGCCTTTTAAACACATTTCGCAATACCCACAACCACAATGAGAGATACCACAAACACGGTCACCTTCTTTCCATCCCAATAATTCCGATTTTTTTCCAGTTTGAACTACAGTGCCGGACCACTCATGTCCTGGTACAAAAGGAAAGGCTTTTGGCCAAAACCCAGGAAAATCACCAGCAATAATATGAGGATCTGTGCCACATATATAAGTGGTATCTACCTTGCAAATAACTTCGTCTGCCTCAGGTTGTGGTACCGGCACTTTTTCAATAGCAAAATCTCGGACACCTTTTAATACAAGAGCGTCCATTTCTTTAGGTAAATTCATATTTTTACTTCTGATTTTTTTCACGAACTATTGCTACACCTCGAAATGGAGATCCAGAGCCGCCTTTTATTTTAAGAGGTAATCCCACAAACCAAAATTCATGAGAAGGAATCATGTCAACTTGTGCTAAATTCTCTATATTCAGAATTTCACGTTCCCGACACACAATATGAGCCGGCTGCTCTTTGACTACCGCTACTTCCTGATAACTATCAATGCTTGGTGCATCAGCACCTATACTTATAGCCCCTAAATCATTAAGGTATTCCATAGCGATCCTGTCCACACCAGGATAATTTTTGATGTATTCAAAAGGTTCATTCCACTTTTTGTACCATCCTGTATAATAAAGAACGACAGACTGAGGCTTAATAGTAACCCCTGTGATGGCTATTGCTTCTTCTATATCTGCCCGCGTAATGTAACTACGTGGAGCTTTATGAGAAAAATCGAGCCAAACCCCTGGTGCCATAAACCATTCCAAAGGAAGTTCATTGATTGCTCGGGCATTTGAATCATTTACCACATGATTAATAGAGTCTACGTGAGTATTTGAATGATCGCACATCGTAAATCCAACAATTTTGTAAGAATAGGGTGCTTTTGTAAGTCCAAATTGAATGGTCTCCTCATGAGATAAATGATTCCAAATCAACGTTCTTTGATGACCAATAAATGTAGGGTCATCCTCACTTATGGTATGACTAAGATCAGTTACAATACAATCTTCCCCTAAGAAATTCATCCTAGTCTGCAAACTAAAGGGTGGACAAAATGCTTTTTTCAATGTATAAAAATTAGAAATTATTAAAGGTTACAAACACTTTGAAATATATACCATTTCAGCAGTATATACTAAAAAAGTATATACTAAAATTTTCTCGACCACTCCTTAGGCCATCTTTCTATAACTACTTTTGTTTGTGTAAAAAATTCAATTGCGTGACGTCCCTGACCGTGAAGGTCACCGAAAAAACTTTCCTTCCATCCGCTGAAAGGGAATTGTGCCATAGGGGCCGCAACACCAATATTAATTCCAATATTTCCCGCCATAGCCTCGTGTCTGAATTTGCGTGCGCTGGCGCCACTGCTCGTAAAAACGCAGGCCATATTTCCATACTTGCCATTATTGATAAAGGCAATCGCCTCTTCAACTGTCTTCATGTGTAACAAGCTCATCACAGGCCCAAAGATTTCTGTTTTTATCAGTTCGCTTTCTAACGGTATATTTTCAAGAATAGTTGGTTGAATAAAGTTTCCCTGTTCATAATCTTTTATTGAGGCATTTCTTCCATCCAATAAAATGGAGCCGCCCTCTTTTTCGCCTTGTGCTATCAGGCTCTCAATTCTTCTTTTACTTTCCTTACTGATCACAGGCCCCATTTCTACTCCTTTATTTAATCCATAACCAACCGTTCTTTCCTTGGCAGAAGCATACAAAGAATCACGGACCTTTGAATTATCATCCACGGCTATTACTACGGAAGCAGCAAGGCAGCGCTGGCCTGCACAGCCATATACGCTGTCGGCAATGATTTGTGAAGTCATTTCAATGTCTGCATCGGGCAATACCACGACCGGGTTTTTTGCTCCACCCTGCGCCTGCACTCTCTTACCATTGGCAGTAGCCCGTGAATAAATATACCGGGCTACGGGTGTGCTTCCCACAAAACTAACTGATTTGATATCGGGGTGATCCAAAATGGCATCTACAGATGGTTTGCCTCCATGTACCAGGCTGACTAACCCTTCGGGGATATCTAACTGGTCGATTAGTTCAAATATTTTCATCATCGTCATCGGCACCTTTTCCGATGGTTTGACGATCATACTGTTACCACAGGCAATAGCATAAGGCAAGAACCAGAAAGAGATCATTGCCGGAAAATTAAAGGGCGCAATACAAGCTGTAACTCCTAACGGCTGCCTGATCATATATTCGTCAATACCGGTGGCAATGTTTTCTAAAAATTCACTTTGCATCAGCATAGGCGCTCCCGCTGCTACTTCCACATTTTCAATAGCCCTTTGCGCTTCACCGATTGATTCAACAAGTGTTTTACCCGATTCTATAGTTATTAAGCGGGCTATATCTGCGGCATTGTCTTCCAATAACTGCTTTAGTTTGAAAAGAGGTTGAATGCGTTTTAGCACCGAAATATCTTTCCATTGTAGATAAGCTTTATGTGCAGCTGTCACTGCTTTTTCCACATCATTCGACGTAGACTCCCCAGAAGGCACTTTTGCCAACACCTCACCCGTAGCAGGATTCAGCACATCAATTGTTTCCTTAGATACACTGTCCACCCATTTTCCACCAATATAATTTTTCAAAACATCCATAATTTCTATTTTACTTTTTAATTATCTAATTTACTTTTTACTTTATAAAATTATGTTTGCCCATTGAATTGGTAACCTAAATTAACCAAAAGATCTCGAGAGACTGTCGCAGCCTCAAGGGGTGTTAATGGCGGTGTATGCCTTCCGTCTGAATCCAACTCAAACATGATCATACCACCCATTTTATTTCTTCTTGATTCCAGCATCTTTAAAATCTTTTTCAATTTCACTTTACCTTCTCCTAACGGAGAATATCCAAGCCAGCCATTATCAATGCCTCCTTCATAATCTTTAAGATGAACATGTTCCACTAATGGAAGAAAATCTTTTACTATCTTAACCGGATCAACTCCAGCCTTTTCCATCTGTCCCACGTCTGGTCCAAATTTCATGTAAGTTGTATTCACATTTTCCATGGCAAAGTATATTTCCTCTGTTGTTTCAATCGCAGTACCCGTATGAGGATGTAATGCACAAATTAGCCCTTCATCCGTAATAGCCTTCGCGTACAGATTCATAGAATCGATAATGTCCTTCTTGTGTTCACTGTAATCATATCCCTGTCTAGGATTACCTACGGCGCAATATTCAATCAACTTTCCACCACTCTTTTTAACCAATTTGGACCATCGCACTAAATTCTTTAATTCATCTTCCCTTTTTGCAGGATTTATTACATCCCCACTACAAAATGCAGAAATAAGAGGAACTCCGTATTTACTTACGACTTCACCGAATCCTCCCCTGTTATTTTCCCATTCTTCAATTACTTGTCCAAAAGTTTCAAATCCATGAAAACCCAATTTAGATATATCCTTAAGCGCAGGTTCTAGAGCGTCTGCACCATACCCCCATAAAATAAAGGTAGCGCCGGTTTTTATATCCAATTTCCTTATATTTTCACTCCATGCCATACCGGGCAGCATCATAGCAGTAGCCCCCAATCCTGAAATCTGAAGGAAACGCCTTCGGGTTATAGTACTATTTTTCATATTTATACTTTAAAAATGTATTAAAATGCCTTATCCTTTTTACTTTGCAAATGTTATGATTCCCACTCCACTGATTAAAAGCAATACTCCCAAAATTTTAATTAAAGAAATGTGGTCAACTGGAGAACCCAATAATCCAAAATGAGAAAAAATCATGCCTGCAATGACCTGACCTGCAATCATCAATACAAAGGCCGTCCCAGCCCCAATCTGTGGAATAGTCCATGCAATTCCGAAAACCAAGGCTGCACCCATTGCACCAGCGATAAACAACCATACAGGTACATCTTTTAAATGAGTAAAAACAGCCTGATCCCAACCACTAAGCCCAATGATAATAGCCGTAATAGCCCCAATAGTCCAAAAAATTGCGTTTGCCATTCGGGAATTTTTTAGAATTACACCCACTTGGGCATTCATTGATAAATGAAGAGACAATACAACGCCAATAAATAGCATCAAAGCAAATAGATAAATTTTCATAATTATTAATTTTAGAAATTCCTTAGTTAATCCGAATCTAATTCATTTGCAAACACTACAACACAAGATTTACTTTTTCTTTATCTGTTTTATTTTATTCCAAAAGATAAAAGTACCCCTATCGGTAGAAGTGATGATATCTACAGCACCATCATTATTTAAATCTACTGCCTCCACCTGGGATCCGACACCTGAACGATTATTGATCAGTTCAGGCACAAACCGGGCACCACCAGGGGCGTTCTTGTCTCTGACTGTTCGATACCAATAAATTACCGGTGGCCCATAAGGATCAGGATCAAAATAATCGTCCAGGTGTGACCAGTAACGTTTTCCGACGATGAAATCTGGTATCCCATCCCCGTCAACATCGGCAAAAGTGTTCCCATGGGCTTCAGAGAATGTCACTCCGCCTGCATTATGCTTATAAGAATAATCATCGCTAATCATATGTTCAATGAAGGTAATTTTTCCGCTTGCATCACGGTGTTGTTCGAACCATGCAAGTCCAAAACCATGTGCATTGAGGCTGGTAACCACATCATTGAGTCCGTCACCATTGACATCGTATACACCCATAACGCTGCCTCCAACGAGATTGGTGTAACGGCCATACCGGCTCAGTATTGCCGGATGATATTTCCATGTTTTGTTGCTATCCAGTGTAGCGGGTTGTTCCCACCATCCAAAGCCACCCACAATATCCAGCCGACCATCTCCATTAATATCACCTATGCCAATGCCATGTGGAATACCGTAACCTTCCTCGGAAACTCTATATTGGATCCAAGGCAGGGTTGGATCAGAGGTATGGGGCTTGGCGTACCACATTGATCCATTGGCTTCATAAATCAACTCTGGTATCCCATCTCCATCTATGTCTTTGAATTCGGTGATTTCACCTTGACGTGCGCCAGGGAGTATGTTATAGCTCTTCCAGCGGCGATGTTCTCCGTGAGGGTTCATATAGAGTGTTGTACCGAATGCGGTGTATAACAGGTCAGGCCATCCATCATGGTTAAAGTCATATGCATGCTCAACATGATTGTTGCTGAATTCTCGAGAAGGATTACCTGCAGCAGCCGGATAGATTTCACGATGTCTTGTATAATCCGGGCCATAATATATATAAGGACCTGCTATGATGTCCAATATGCCGTCTTTATTGAAATCAGCGGTAGTTACTCCCCAGGAATAATACATGTCACTGATGCGCTGAGTAGTAAACCTTGGTGAAGTTTGTTCCTTAGGAGTCACCTTTAAGGCGATATCTTTATACATCACATTCTTAAATTGCACTTCTCCTGTACCACTAACATAAAGCCCAAAGGGACCATAGCCGTCAATACCGATGTCCTTGTCGTCTATTACACCTCCTATTTCGTCTCCATCGTTTAAGCGAGCTCTTATCACGTTTTCATCCAGGAATATTTCAATTTGATTCCAACCGTCTGGGCGCAATGAGGTATTGGGTTGTTTGACAGGAATGTCGGCAGGAGGCGGCGGTGGAGTTGGAAAATGGAAAGTGCGGCTTTTCGCCGTATCAGGCGGTGGGGCAATTCTATAGTTTATACCGCCTCCATGCCGTAATTTTTCCCTGGAGGTAATTTTTCCCTCAGCATCAAAGGTAACTGCATAAGGTAACACATCTCCAGGCTTAAGGGAGAGCATAACTCCTTTCATACCCTTGCCGACTTTGGTGATACGCATGATGATCGCTGCTTCGCTGCCAGGAGATAATTTAAAGTAACAGTGGAACCCTACATCCTGGTAGGAAGTGTCCAGCACTAGACTACCCTCGTTGTCTGATGATGATTTTGCAGTGATCAGACTATTGTCTGCCTGCCAGTTTGCTTTACCGGTAACGTGCCAACCTGTAAGATTTGAGCCGTGAAAAGTGTAATCCGGGATAAAGGATTGCCCGTAATCGGGAGTGGCTGATGAGGAAGATGACTGCGCAAAGCACAAACCTGACCAGCCGATCAACAAAAACAAGAATAAAAAGTGTCTCATAATTGTATAAAATTAGATTTTTAGGATTGATGTCGCTGGCAAGAAAAGACAGATTTTTATAAATTTAAATTTCCTGATAAATCGATATGGTTTTACTTTATAACGGTAGTAAGGCATTCACAGTGTTGAATTAATTTAATTGTCTAATATTTGAATTCGCAACATAAGGCTGGCTTTTCATATGGCCATTTCTGTACAAATCAAACTATTGAGAAAAGCAAACGTGTAATTAATAAAAGGTTTATGTATCCAGTGTTTTAATTCTATCAACAATACACATAAGCAGATACAAATCCATTCTTCTTCTGTAACCTACGTGCTGCTTTCACTAATTTCTTTGAAACATATTTCATCAGTGACCAAAACTTTTTTAAAACATTGCCGGGCATTTACACCCGGCAATATGATTTCTGTCTGCTATATGAGGCACGAAAATATTACCATCCTGTTGGTTGTTTCAATTCAGGATTTTTGAGTATCTCAGATGTTGCTATCGGGAGCAGGTTCATTTTCTCCTGGTATGTATTTTTTTGAAGTAGAAGGACTGGTGTATACGTCGATACGCCTGATGTTAAATTCTTAGTGATATCCATACCATATATCGGCCTGTTTTCAATGACATCTGCTATTTTCCACCTCCGAATATCGAAAAACCTTTGACCTTCAAAAGCTAGCTCTATCCTTCGTTCGTTATAAAGACGAGCTCTTAAAGCCTCACCTGTCACGCTTGCCGGTATGGCCGGCATTCCTACCCTCGCTCTCACTTTAGATATGTATTGCCTGCAGACATCTTCATTTCCCAGCGCAAATTCAGCTTCTGCATAATTTAAATATATCTCTGCCAAACGAAAAAACGGCCATGGAATAGTATAGTGTTCAGAAAAACTAATGTTTTGAACTTCGGGCATAAACTTTCTCAACCAGTAACCGCCACGGGGATTATCGCTACTCTGTTTCCAGGAGTCGTAACCAAATTTCGTACCATCAGGTGAAACCCACATTTGTAATGTATCCCCGTGGAAAATAGAAGAATCATGAAGGATGCTTGCTTCAAAACGGGGGTCACGGTTATAGAAAGGATGGGTAGGGTCATATCCTGAAGCCGGATTGATAGTTTTAGTATTACCAGACCAGGTAAACGCAGGCTCTCCATTTTTCATATCATAATCATCCACTAAATTTTGGCTAGGCCCATTACTGGCCCACCATCCACCGTAAGCGCCATAGCGCCTTCCAAGGTTATTTGGAGGAGCCTCCTGGGCATTACTTGTGGTAAATTGCCTGGAAAAAATATACTCATTCTCTGCTGCGCCGCTGTTCTGGTTAAACAGTGACCGATAATCCGGGTAAAGGGAATATCCTCTGTCGCCATGCTCTGTAAACACCGCTGCTGCATCAGCAGCTTTTTGCCATTTGGCCATGTCATTAGTAGGGTTGAATAAGGGAGAAGCTGCATACAAATCCACTCTCGACATCAACGCATAACAAGCATCCTGTGTGGCCCTGCCAAAGTTCGCATCAGTAGAAGCATAACTTACAGGCAGATTCGGCATTGCATCATTGATATCCTGTTGAATGAAAGCAACACATGAATCAAATGTACTACTTTGAAACATTACCTTGCCTACATCACTCAATTCATAAGATTGTTTAACAATCGGCACTCCGCCAAATCTTTCTATCAAATTAAAATAAATAAAAGCCCTGATGAACTTAGCTTCAGCTACAAGCTGAGGTTTGGCGGTGAAATTCAGGGCATCGGGAGCAGCCATTTTCTCCAGGAAAACATCTACTTTTCTCACATACGTATATCCCTGGTTCCAGTAGTACATGTACCCGCCCCAAAAATCTCCTCCACCTGCCTGATTGATATTATCAGGATTATAGGTGTCTAGTTTGAAAATATCGGCCCCGCAACACGGAGCGGAGTTAATTGCTTCATCTGTGTATTTCGAATACATGTGAATATAAAAACCATGAGGAATGGCATTGTACAATTCATTTTCATAAGCCTGAATCAGGGCTTGATCACCCCAAACTGCTGTTTCAGGTATCCGATCCTGCGGCTGAATATCCAAAATGTTCTTCTTACACGAAGTAAGAACAATAGTAAGTAGGACGAATAATTTAATTATTTTTTTCATATACTGATTTTTTAAAATTTAAGTGAAGCTCCAAAGTTTATTACACGTGAGGGGGGATAGTTAAAAAAACTGCCGTTAAACTCAGGATCTGCAAATTTAACCTGTGCTGCCCATGTAAGGAGGTTGAAGGCGCTGACATAAACACGAAGACCTTTTAGAACCTTTGTTTGTTCTAATAATGATGCAGGGATACTATAGCCTAACTGAACTGTTTTCAGCCTTACAAAGCTGGCATCAAACAGGAAAAAAGTTGTGTTACCCGGTTGATATGCATCTGCTCTTGGCATGGTTCCATTGGGATTGCTTGGCGACCAGCGGTCAGTAGCCCGCCAAACCAATCCATTGGTGAAATCGGTACCTCCGATAGTAGCAGCCTGACCGTCATAATTTCTTACCCCGGCCTGTCCCTGGAAGAAAATGTTTAAATCAAAGTTCTTAAATTGAAAATTCGAGTTTAAGCCAAACACATATTTTGGAATAGTAGTATAAGGTGTCCGATATTGGTCTTTAGAATCGATTTTGCCATCACCGTTAAGATCTACTTCCCGGATATCTCCTATCTGGGTATTAGCATTATGCGGATATTTGTCCAGTTCAGCCTGGTTGTGGAATATACCATCAGCCTTATAGTACAGACCTGTGAAAACAGGCATTCCAGTAAGCTTTTGATAAGGCTCAGCAGGTGGTACTTCGTCAAGGAAAACGGCTTTACTTATGTTGTAAGAAACATTGCCGCTCAAATTGTAAGTAACCTTACCAATATTGCCCCGGGTACTCAGGTCTAATCCTATACCATGGCTGTTGACCTTTCCAAGGTTCTCGTACGGAAGAGCGGGAAATCCGAATGTAGCAGGCACCGATAACTGACGCTGGTAAAGAATGTTATTTCTTTTTTGCAACCAATAGGTAAAGTCAATTCCTAATTTACCGTTCCACAAATTGGCTACCAGGCCAAAATCAGTTTTTTTGGCCCGTTCCCAGGTGATATCAGGATTTGCAAGCAAACTGGAATAAATACCAGGGGCATCTGTGGTTCCAAAAACATAATTGCTTCCAATAAAATAGGATTGCAGGTAATTAAAAGAGCCTACCCGGTTGTTACCCAATTCACCATAAGAGGCCCTCAGTTTCAGTTCGTTTACAAAAGGAAGGGCTTCCCTTATAAAATTTTCCTCAGATAATCTCCATCCTACAGAAGCCCCCGGGAAAAAACCATATCGTTTATTGGCAGGGAATATTTCCGAACCGTCATACCGGCCCAGGACTTCCAACAGGTATTTTGACTTATACTCATAATTCAAACGGCCGAAATAATCATTGTTAGCCGTCGTTGTAGCCGCCCCACCAACACCCTGGTCTGCAGCAGCTGAACTTCCTTCATTTAGCTGGGGAATAGAAGGGCTCAGGAAATTCTGCCTATATCCACTGACATAACTCCAATTATCTTGTTGTTGCTCCGAACCCACCATTGCGGAAATGTGATGGTTATTCATGAATGTCTTATCATAAGAAATCCTGAAATTGGTAAGCATGGTTGTCCATTTATCATACCTGTCCGTCAATTGAGCGTTCAAAAGTGAGGGATTCTCATGCTTATCATAATTGCCTGTAACTGTATTATACTCATAATAGTAATAAGGGATTGCCCAAGTCTTGTTCATCGAGTTTCTCAAGTCGTAGTTAAAGGAGGCGTCAAACTTAAGACCTTCAATAAAAGGAACCTTATAACTTGCTGTAAACGTAGAAAACAACGGATTATCCGAAATATTATTAAAGCCACGCTGGTCGTCCAGCAGGGTGTTTTGGTTAAGCCTTCCCGGACCAATTAATCCATTGGGATATTTACCAATAACAGTAGGATTTGCCCCTAAAAGACTTGGCCAATCTATATTTGCCCCAGTACCCCCAGGATAATGCTCATCCTTCATAGTACCACTAATATTGGCACCCACCGTGAGGTTTTTAACCAAATCTATATCCACTTTTGTACGCCAGTTATATTGTTTATATAACATGGTATTTCCGTAAAAATTACCGTTCTGTTGTAATGAACCAAAAGAAATAAGGTAACGCACTTTATCGCTTCCACCGTTTACCTGAAAATTTAAGTTTTTTACATAAGAATCGTGCAGCGTTAGTCCTACCCAATCTGTGTTAGGATTCAATATAGGATCTGAACCATCCTTCATTTTTTGAATCTGGTCAGCTGTATATTGAGGAGTATAATTGGGATCACGACCCGAACGATAAAAAACTCCTTCGTTATAAACTTGTGCATATAGTGCCGCATCCATCATTTTAGGAATCTTGGTAGGACTATTATTTGCATAATTATATGAAATACTAAATTCAGCTTTTCCTCTTGTCCCGTTTTTCGTAGTAACCAGGATAACTCCGTTAGCCGCGCGGGCGCCATAGATAGCAGCCGAGCCATCTTTTAACACGGAAAAACTTGCAATATCCTCCGGATTTAAACGGCTAAGTTCATCAGTACCACGTGGTACACCATCAATAATTACTAGTGGGGCGTTAAGAGCAAGCAAGTCGTTATAAGAACCATTGGGGGGAGGTAAAGTACCAGTACCACGAATTAAAATGTCAGGATTATCCTGACCTGGTATACCGTTCCGTTGGTTCACAATCAACCCCGCAATACGTCCTTCTAAAGAACTACCCACGTTTGGAGATGGGCTCTTCGCAACTTCAGTACCGGATATAGTTGAAACCGAACCCGTCAAGGTTGTTTTCTTTTGTGTTCCATAACCAACAACCACCACTTGACCCAATTGTCTATCCGAAGGCTCCAATTCTACGGCAATGAATGAACTGTTTCCTACCTTCACTTCCTTGGCAATATAGCCAACATAACTAATAACAAGTACTGACTTAGCCGATGCATTGATTTCAAAAGTACCATCAGCTTTAGATAACGTTGTAAGCGCCGAGCCTTTTACCTGTATAGTTGCTCCCGCGAGGGGTGAATCGTTTGCAACTATTTTACCTGTAATTCTTTGCTGTGCGTTTACAAAAAATGAAAGTAAACAAAATGAGATTGAGAGTAACAATCGGGGCTTTCTTAATCTGCGCCCAAAAAAAGTTGTAATAAAAAGAATAAATCTTTCCCATAGCAAGTTTAAATACATAAAAAAAGTTTTAAATGATGAATTTTTTCCGTACCGCATTACTGCGACACACGCAATCATCACAAATATACATTTTTTCAATCGATTGCACAAATATTTTGTTAACACGTTGCCAACATTTTGTTAAAAAGGTGCCATTGATTATTAAAAAAAAATTAAATTGTTATAACTACCGACTTCTTGTACTACGTAGATTATAATTAAAACCCTGAATTTTGGTTTAGCATGTTACGCTCATACCCCCAGGCAATACAAGATAACTTCATGAATACATAATTATATAATATAAGTTTGTATTGGCCTTTTATTATTTTATGCGCATAGAAAGGGCCAAAACAGTATAATTATAGAAATCAAATTATCTTTCCATAGAATAAATATCAAATGAGTGAAAAGCGTGTTACTATTTACGATTTGGCAAAAGAGTTAGGAGTTTCAGCCTCCTATATTTCAAAGGCATTAAATAGCCATCCTTCAGTGAATGCAAAAATGATAGAATCTGTGAGGAAAAAGGCTTTTGAATTAAATTACCAGAGTAACTCACAGGCCGCCAATTTAAGGCTGGGCTCTTCAAAGACAATAGGAGTAATTGTTCCACATATCGATCAACGTTTTTTTTCGGATGCGATCGCGGGTATAGAGGAAATATGTTTTAAAAATAATCATAGCCTGATTATATGCCAGTCGCATGAATCTTATTCCCAGGAATGCAAAGCAATTAATACGCTCATTCATCAAAATGTGGCCTGTATTTTAATTTCTATATCGGAAGAAACCCGTTCACCCACTTATCTTGAAAATATTCAAAAACATCATATTGCGTTGGTGCAGTTTGATCGTTGTACTGAGCAGTTAGATGGCTTTAAAGTTTCTAACGATAATGAAGAGGCAGCATACAATGCAACAAAAAAACTTTTTGAAAATGATTATAAAAGCGTTGCATTTATCGGTGGACCGGATCATATCGCAATTTTCAAACACCGAAAAGAAGGTTTTATAAGGGCTCATAAAGAGTTTGGATTAACCATTCCATATAATTTTATTGTTGAAGGGTCGCTAACAGCTGAAGTCGGTTTCAAAATGGCATCCGATCTTTTATCTGTAAAAGATCCCCCGGATGCCTTTCTTACGGTCTCTGATAATCAGGCCCTGGGCATTTTGAAGGTCGCAGCATTAAAGGGAATAAAGGTGCCGGAACAATTGGGCATTTTTGGTTTTGCCAATGAAGCTTTCGCTAATATTATAACACCTACACTTTCGTCCGTTAATCAAAAAAGTAAAGAATTGGGCCAACATGCTGCAAAAATTTATTTCGATGTTATACTTAGAAATAAAGGACCTCAGCTAACAAACTATGAAGAGATAATTAAAAGTGAAGTAATAATCAGAGAAAGCACTAAAAAACGAAAAGATTAAGTGTCATTTACTAACCGGAATTTATTTTTATATTTCATAATATCAAAAGACAGAAAGTAGTTTTGGTAAAATATAGCAGTTATTATTTTTCGAAAAACTTTATTACTCTATTATTTTTTGTCAAATTTCCACCAATTAAAATTGAACAAATAACCCTGGCTATTAAAATGCTGGTTGCGATGATTACTTAACCCTCGTGGCTGCAAGCAGTATGATCAGGCTGGGCGAAGCACATCGGGCATGATGCGCGAATACATTTATCGCTATCATAACACGAATAAAATACACTACCTGCATTCTCTTTTTGAAGAACATTTGAATAAGACCTTTGGCGTAATGGTTTTCCAGAAAGACTTGATCAAGACAGGCCAAAAAGCTGGCCATCCCGATTAGCCGGCTTATGAAGTATGGCGTCATATGAAAAGCTTTGCAGGTAACTGTTTCAATAAAACGTACTCTGCCAACTTTGTAGTAAAAGTTATATGAGCCTCTATTTGAAGACGTATTACACGAAGGAATTTATGCTAACCTTCATCAACAACTTTGGTGGCTCCTATTCGAGAAAATTGTTTTATGGAATTATTGAAAACAGTAATATCGATAAACCCTCCCTGCATTAATAACAGTTAAGTGTATACGAATATTAAAGAACTCGACGTTTATGTGGGATTTATTTACATTAAACATACTTCAAAGTGTTATGCTGTGAGAGAAGCCTTATGATTGTGCTTACACGAAATTATTATTGAAAATGAATGTGAGGTATACAGCAAATATTCTAAGTCCTTGACTCAAATTATAAAAAGACAAAGTACCGCTGTTTGAAAAGGCAAGTATTGATTAATTTAATATCCACGATCTTAATTGACGATGTTCTATTACTGGAAAAAGTAATTATTTTTTAATTTATCTTTTTAATATATAGGCTTTCAAATATCCTTTATTTTGACTTACTATATATAGATACTGACCTTTAGTATTTTTTAGCTTAACTATTGCTCTTGCATCACCGGGAATATAAATACCACTTTCCTTAATTGATAAAGATTTAAAATCTCCCTTACCATTTCCTTTTAGTACTAATCCATCTAATGCATCCAGCCTTCCATCAGTCACCTCAGCCCCATAATCATTTCCACATAACATAATATCTATCTTCCCATCTTTATTAAAATCATCCGCAATTATTCCAAAAACAGGAGCTAACTGAGCTTCAGGAGGCAATAGTTTTATCTCGAACTTCCCATTTCCGAGATTATGAATGTAACTGGACGCAAAATAATCAGCATGCGATTTTATGGCATTATCAATTTGATTTTTATCAAAAAGTTGATTAATAGTAGCTTCAGCAAAACTTTTATAAGTAGGGAATTTCTTTGCAATTATTGGTAATTGTGCTATTATATCATCCCGACTTTCAACCGGATATTCCTTATATACTCCATTTTCATCTTTTAAGAATTTTGTTGTAATACTTTCAAATGTTCCGTCATTATCAAAATCATTATAATAATTATTAATCGGAAATTTTTCATTTCCACTAAAAACAGAATTTCTCCCAAGGTTCCCTGCTAAAAAATCCATTTTACCATCCTTATCTATATCTATTGCTTTAAGGCTGTTCCACCATCCGAACTTATCTCCAATGCCAGATTTGTTAGTTTCATTGATAAAAGTCCCATGCACATTTTTTAAAAACGTTATTGGCATCCATTCACCTGCAATTACCAAATCAGGCCAACCATCATTGTCATAATCAACAGCACTCGCATCATATATAAGTCCAATATCGTTTAAAGAAGGAGCAACCGTTGACGTAACATCTGTAAACTTAACAACACCATTTTTAGTATCATTTCTCAATATAATACCAGACACCGGTTTCGGATAATTCCAGGGGTCTACTCTTTCCCCGATAAATAAATCAAGATCTCCATCATTATCAAAATCAATGGCACGGACACAGGATTTACTATTATGATTTTCAGGTAATGCTAAACTATCGAGAGAAAAATTACCTTTTCCATCATTGATGTAAAGTCTGTCCTGGTAGGAAGCTGATCCCGATTTTTGCTCATAACCTCCGCTAGTTATATATAAATCAAGATCACCATCGCCGTCCGCATCAAACAGAAGTATCCCCGCATCGTCAGAAAGTTTCAGGGAAGCATCAACACTATCAAGAAGATTTCTTTTTTTAAATTTCCCGTTTCGTTGTTGAATGAAAATTGCAGCACTATTACCAGAAGAGCCTCCGACTATAAGGTCGTCAAGTCCATCGTTATTGATATCCCCAACTGCCATTGGTGGGCCATATTGTGATAATTTATGCGGAAGCAAAATTTGGCGGCTAAAATCATTAAAATCTTTTTGCGGATCATGATAATTTAGTTGAACTGAATCTGTTATCTCTTTAAACCATGCAGCTGTATCCAGGGAGAATTTTTTCCAGGAATCATTTTGTTTTGATTCGGATTGTTTAATATTTACTTGCTGATCAGCTTTGATATTAATGAGCTTTTGCATTTTATTATCAGGCCATATAACAATTAAAGAATCAATCTTAGTAGTATTCCCTAATCCAAAATAAGTGATTTTTGGGGCTGAGGATAAGTATCCTCGTACCGGGTTGGTTTCATAAACCTGTTGTTTATTGTTGTAATAGATTTTTACCCATGAACCAAAGGCATCTTTATTAGGAGAATCACCTTGTAATGAAACCTTTAAATAATGATGAGGGATATCTTTTTTCTCATTCAGCTTATTTTCATATATCGCTGCCGCATCATCCATATTATTTATTACAATATCAAGATCTCCATCATTATCAAGGTCCACTGCTACAGCTCCATTTGAAAATGAAGGCTGATCAAGGCCCCAATCTTTTGTAACATTTGTAAACGTAATACCTCCATTATTCCTGAAAGCATAATTAGGAATTTTATTAACTGGAATTTTTGATAGTAATTCCTCTTTTGAATCCGTTGCAGAAGAGGAATTTAAATAGACCATTAAATCATGATCTGTAATATCCTTAGGGAAGCCATTCGTTATAATGATATCCCTGAATCCATCATTATCAAAGTCCGCTACCAATGGGCCCCAACTCCAGTCTGTTTCACCAATACCAGCATAGAACCCAACGTCAGAAAATACGGGATGTTTCAGGGAATCATTTTCCCCTACACTATTACCCATGTTCAATTGGAACATATTTCTTACATATTGATATTGATAATTATAATGGTCATTATATAAATTAGTTCGATAACTGCCGGCATTCATGGTTATTTTTTTTCTGTAATTATCTTCAGGACTCATATCCAGTTCTACTATATCACTCAATCCATCATTATTTATATCAACCACATCGGATCCCATGGCATTAAAGGCGGTATGCTTAAAATAATTTTTACTTTCGTTAGTGAAAGTTCCATTACCGTTGTTGATGTATAATATATCCTGAGATAAATAATCATTGGAAACAAATATATCTTTCCATCCATCCCGGTTAATATCACAAACAGTTACCCCATGAGCAAAACCTTCCTGCAAAATTCCTGCTTGTCTTGAAATGTTAGTAAAATACGGATGACCTTTTGCAGAGTCCCAATCATTTCTATATAGCCGGTCAGTATTTGGATTCTGCCCGTTTGTAAAAACATCTCTGTATAAATTGGGATTATTACTATTATCAAAAGCGTTAACCGCCAGGTAAACATCAAGATCGCCATCATTGTCATAATCAAAAAAAACGGCCTGCGTGGTATAGGAATTATCATTTAAACCGTACTCCTTTGCTTCATCTTTAAAAGTGGGTACGCCATCTTTATTCAACCCCTGGTTAATGTATAAAATATTTTCTCTTTTTGTCGAGTCCTTTAAAAATGATTCCGAAATATAGATATCCGGCCAGCCATCGTTATTAATATCTACCACGGAAATACCTTTTGCCCATTTTCCTTCACCCCTAACTCCTGCAGCATCAGTAACATCAGTAAATTTCATCCCTCCCTTGTTTAAATACAATCTGTTAGAGACCATATTCCCCGCAAAATAAATGTCGGGCAAACCGTCTCTGTTAAAATCACCAATACCAACCCCTCCTCCATTGTAAATGTCTTGCCTATCAATAATATTCATCGAATCATTCTCTGTGATTTTATTATTGAAATTGATACCTGTTTGAGAAGAATTCAGCTGCTGAAACATTGCTTGTGTATGTTCTCTACAAGAGACAAGAGTAATTATAGTGATTATACATAAAGGCCCGAACAATAATCTCTTACAATTCATCATATGCTGTTTTAATAATAAATAGATTCCATTTCCAAAAACTTCAAAGATTTCATCATTGCTTAACCGTTTTTAGTTTATAGAACCAGTCCCTTTAATGTATTTGCGGTAGGATTATATCCAGGTAGTGATTTTTTTTTATTATTTAGCAATGCCTATAATAAAGAATTATCTAAATAAATGTGCATTCTTAGAGCATCACCATTTATTTTAAAATGATTAAAGAACGTCGGTACTGTTGTCTGTCCCCCCCATCTAGTTCCGGTATTTTTCTAAAATAAAGATATTAAAATATCTGCAAATAATTTATATTTTTTGCATAATAAACAAACCTTGTTTGCTCCTTGTCATGAAGGCATTTACACACTTCAAATCCATACTTATCAGCAGATGGTTTCATTTCGACCTCTATCCAGCTATCATCTGCAATGCCTTTTAACGTAGCATTTCCTCCTGTAAATTTTTGTTAGAAATGGATATCAACAACTTTTTTCGCAAATTAAGATCGATTGTTAAGAAGTCATCTTACGAATTTCATAGTTCATTTGTATAGGACTACATGGCGGGAAGGACTCTTAAGTTTTATGAGCATATATTGATAAAGAAATTCTGATTACATCAAAGATCATTTGATTTCAGCCATTGCTTTTATCACTCCGTTTACCGGATTAAGCCAGTTTTCAAATTCATTTTTTACCCGATCAAATAAAACCCGATGTGTAATATAGGTGGTAGGCACTACTTCTTTATTTTTCATTGATAACATCACATGTTCAAAGTCTTCTCTTGTAGCATTTCGGCTGCTCATTAAGGTTGCCTCTCTTTTATGAAACTCAGGATGGCTAAAACATATTTCGCCTTTTTGAAGACCATTTTATTATTTGTAACTACATAATTTTTTATCGTTCCAGGATTCTAAACAAGGCTTTGCCTGTCTCAGTTAATTTACTTTAAAAATTAGGTTGAACCTGCCCTAAGTAATCCACATTTATTAACCTGTGTGCTCTCAATGTTTCCCAGAATTTCTTAGGTATTTTAATGTGCGCCATTTCAATATTCTCTTTTACTCTTTTTGCAGAGGTTGTATTTAGAGCTATACTTTTTATTCCCGGAATATTAAGTGCAAATTGTACACAAGCTTCTGCGGGCTGTATTGCAAATTCTTCACACACCTGAAAAAAATCGTGCCGCCATTTAAGCAAGGTTCCGGTAGATTCTATATCAGGATTTATCAACTTATAATCATAATAATCACCACCTACCAGGAACCCCGAATGAAATACAGCCGAATTAATGATATAAACACCTTTATTATCCAACTCCGCGACAAAGTCTAATAGTTCCTTCGGATGCGTTTTAATCGTCAGACTATTGGCAATCATTACCCAGTCAAGAGGAACATCGTTTGATATTTTTTGTATTGTTTTCCAATTTTTGGCTCCCACTCCAATGCCCAGGACTTTCCCCTGGCGCTTCAAGTCAAACAGCGCGTTATATGCATCTAAAATATCTTCATATAATTGTTGAGCATGTTTTTCGTCTTCAGCTTTTGCCAGGTATTCATCCGGGTCATGAACAGAAACCATTTGCGGAATATATCCATCTAATAACTGATTTCCCTGTTCAAAACATTCCATGATTCCATCGTAACTGATTTTCTGAACGGCATCATATTTCAGACCTTTCCAAATGCCTGGTTCAAAAGTCGGTTCTTCTGTTTTAAGCTCCGTTCTTACCCAACCAAGCTTATTACTAATGATTACTTTATCGGGTTTTACATTTAATTTTTTAAGGCATCGTCCAAGCGTTTCGAGCGCTAAACCCGCACCATATTTTCCTGCCGAATCAAAAACAACCGCCCCTTCAGAATGATTAATACATTCCCTGATTACATCGTATTTTAAAGTTTCATCTAAGGCTATAAATAGATTCCCCAGTCCACTCGTTCCAAAAATTATGGGTGGAATTCTTAGTGCCTGCATGTTGTAATTATTCATATTAGAAAGTGAAAAATTTATTCAATTAACAAAAAATTTTAATTAATCAATCCTAAAGAAGATTAAATTCTTAAAATAAAATTTACTCATCTTCTTAAAAAACATCATCGCCAATTGGTATAGCCATTTTTATTTTTGAATTATCATCCTGTGCATTATATCTGGAGCCTAAAAAAGCGTAATAAGTAATATACACATAAGCCACCAATGGTATAATCATTGAAAAAGCCATACTGCTTCCTTCAGAAATTAATCCCATTAAGGGCGGAAAAAAAGCTCCGCCAACAATCGCCATGACCATAATAGACCCTCCTATTTTGGTATTGGCTCCAAGCCCTCTAATACTTAGAGCGAAGTTTGTAGGGTACATTAGCGACATAAAAAAACTGGTCAGAAATATTGCCCAAACACCAATCCACCCCGGATGTAGCATTGCAACTGCTACAAGAAAAATATTAATAACTCCAAAAATCCCCATCAATTTGGCTGGATTAAGAAACTTCATTAGCCATGTGGCAGTAAATCTTCCTGCTCCAAACGCAACCAAGGTACCGGTTAAAAAATATCCCGCTATCTTTTCAGGCTGATCAGTATAATTCTGAACATACTGAATAAAAAAACTCCAGGTACAGGTTTGAGCTCCACAATAAAAAAATTGAGAAGCAACACCTTTAAGAAAATGCGGATACTTCAGTAAATCTTTGGTTTTACCCTTTGGCTCATTCAAAAGTTCGTCGCCTACTTTGGGGAACTTTGTCAGCAACATGATAACGCCCCAGATTAATGCAAAACCAGCTAGAATAATGTAGGGCCAGACTACGCGCATGGTTTCATGTTCCAGATAGGAATTATATTGCCCTGCTTGCTTTAGCGTATTTACTTGTTCAGCGTTTAACTCAATTCCTGAAAAGATAAAAATAGTTCCGATTAAAACGCCCAATACCGCTCCGATTGGATTGAACGCCTGTGAAAAATTAAGTCTTCGTTCAGCAGTTTTAGGTTTTCCGAGTTCAACAATAAATATATTAGCGCCCGTTTCCAGAAAGGCAAGGCCAGAGGCGATAACAAATAAGGCAAAGAGAAAAAATCCATATCGGCCAACAATTGCTGCCGGCCAGAATAAAAAACATCCTAAGGCAAAGAGAAATAACCCTATTACGAGTCCGGTTTTATAACTATACTTTCGCATAATAAGCCCTGATGGGACAGCCAATACAAAATACCCCATATAAAACGCGGATTGGATAAGGCCAGCCTGAAACCTTGACAGCTCAAAAGATTTCATAAATTGTTTAATCAATACATCATTTAGATTATTGGGAATTCCCCAAATTAAAAAAAGCATAGTAACCAGGGAAAACTGAAACAAATTTTTTAGAGGAATAAATCCTAATAGTTCTTTTTCTTTAGATACTAATTTCACGATTATGGTTTTGGATGCTTTTTT
>DATCFI010000051.1:0-20068 GCA_036509585.1 Hanamia sp.
CACTCTGAAACTTTTTTGTAAATTCTATTAAACTCATTCCTGTAAACATGGCTAATAATTTTAGCTCAAATATACTAATATTATTAGCTTAAAACAAATACTATTCAATTCATCACGACCTATCTGCTTTATTCTATAAATGAATAAACATTTTCATTTTTCATCCATTGATCATCTGCGGGGTTGGCTTTTAAAAAAGTTACCAGATTTGTTTTTTGCATAATCTGCATTGTTGCTTTTGCCGTGTGCATTGTGTCTTTTTTGGGATGCGACGTGTCCTTTGGAATCGTGTCGGTATTGTTCTGTGCGAATAACGCGCAACTCGCGAATGTCAGCATTGCTGAAAGAACCATTGTTTTTGTTTTCATGTTTTTTGTTTTAGGTGTTAAGGTTAGGGATTTAATATCACAGTTATGTTTGCAATTACGATGCCAATGGAAAGCGTGCATCTGGTAATATGAATAGTAATAATATAAAAGCCGTTTGGTGTTAGTCTTATACGGCGTAGAAATGTGGATAAATTGGGTTTCAGTATTCCCTCTGAAAACTGATCCTATAATGAAACATTATTTTAAAATAATCGAGAAGCTAAATTGTTGCGAGGCCCGCTTTTCGTTTATGCATTCGCGTAAGCATCGATGAGTAAAACTGATTCTTTCGCTTCTTTTACATCATGCACACGCAAAATTGATACTCCCTTGAGCAAGGCGATTGTATTTAAAACAGTTGTGCCATTCAGTGATTCTTCAGGAGAATTTTTTAAAGTTTTATAAATAGTAGACTTCCGTGAAAGGCCTGCCATTATAGGCTTATCGAGCATCTTAAACAATTCAAGATTTTTTAATAAATGAAAATTCTGGGCAATATTTTTTCCGAAACCAAATCCTGGATCTAAAATGATATCTTTGATTCCTGCTCTTTTACATTCTTCAATTTTAGCAATAAAAAAATCCAGGATTTCTCTTGTTAAGTTTTCGTAGCTGGATTGCTGTTGCATTGTTTCCGGAACTCCTTTCATGTGCATACAAATATAAGGTACGCCGAGCTTTGCCACGGTTGTTATCATGTCAATATCCATTTCTCCGCCGCTTATATCGTTAATGATATCAGCACCAGCGGCGACACATTCTTTTGCAACTATCGCGTGGTACGTATCAATAGAAATAGTACTTTCGGGAAGCGATTTTTTAAGAGCTTCAATAATTGGCAGCAATTTTTCCAATTCAGCTTCCGCGGAAATGCGGGTACTACCGGGTCGGGTACTTTGCGCACCAATATCCAAAATATTAGCACCATCCTCTATCATTTGTCCGGCGATATGTTTTATATCCTTGCCGTTTTGAAATCTGCTTCCTGCATAAAATGAATCAGCCGTGATATTTAAAACGCCCATTACTAAAGGCTTGTTAATAAAAAGTAACTTCCCTTTGCAATTCAATGAAAACATTGTGTTTTTAAGTTTAAATTTGGCGATAATTATGAAGCAAGTTAATACTGATCTGCAATACGACAATGCAATCAACGAATGCAGGGAGATTTTTATAAAAAAAACCAGAGACTACGGCACTTCCTGGCGCGTTTACAGGACTATTTCAATTGCTGACCAGATTTATATAAAGGCAAAAAGGATCAGGAATATCCAGCAGAAAGGAACACAAAAAATTGACGATGATATCCCTGGAGAATTCCGCGGGATTGTAAATTATGCTGCGATAGGGTTAATACAATTAGACAGGAGCCAGGATGATTCGGCTTTTGACTGTGATGGTGAGTTGCCATTTGAAGAAACTGTAAGCATGTACGATAAAAAAATTACCGCAGCAAAAAAGTTGATGAATGATAAAAACCACGATTATGGCGAAGCCTGGCGCGATATGAGCCAGGAAAGTTTTGTTGACCTTATCTTAGCAAAGATTCTTCGTGTAAAACAAATTATCGCAAACGAAGGGAAAACTTTGGCAAGTGAAGGAATAGACGCTAATTTTTATGACATGCTCAACTATGCTGTTTTTGCTTTGATACTGTCTGAACAATAAAAATCATTTTTTTAAAAATAAACAACGATGAAAGTTTTAGTAAATATATCACGTGTAATTGTCGGTATTCTCTTTATATTTTCCGGCCTTGTGAAAGCAAATGACCCTCATGGCCTTTCTTATAAGATGCAGGAATTTTTTGCAGTCTGGGCCAACGATCCCTCATTAAAAACCTTTATGAATTGGCTAAGCGTGTACGCGCTTCCTTTTTCAATTATCATGATTACGTTAGAAATAATTGTTGGGGTTGGCTTATTGCTTGGCAACTGGAGAAAGTTTTTCACCACCTTGCTCTTGATCTTGATCATATTTTTTGCCTTTCTTACGGGGTACGCTGTGCTTTCGGGTAAGATAGCTACCTGCGGTTGTTTTGGTGATTGTATTCCTCTTACTTCTTTGCAATCATTTTTAAAGGACCTGGTATTATTAGCGCTGATTCTTATACTTTTTTTTGGAAGAAAATATATCCATCCTATTTTAGGACCGAACGCAAACACTTCAATTTTAGTTGTTTCCTGTATTTTGGTTTTGTTTTATCAATGGCACGTAATGCGCCATTTGCCAACAGTAGATTGTCTTCCTTTTAAGAAAGGAGGCAACATCTTACAGCTAAGAAACATGCCTGCTGACGCGGTTCCTGATAAGAAAGGTTATAGGTTTATTTATGAAAAAAATGGAAAGAAGGAAAATTTTACTATCAAAGATCTTCCTGATTCGTCGTGGAATTTTGTAAGCCGGGAAGATTTTATTATTGAGAAAGGAAAGGATAATGAACCTCCGATCAAAGATTTTTATTTAACTACTTTGTCGGGAAGTGATACAACGGAAGCCGTATTGAGCTTAGACGCGTCATACTATTTGTTTTTCGTGAAAGATTTTTCAGAGACAGACAGATGGTTTGATAACTTTAAAAATATTTACAATAATGCAGTTAAAAATAATATGCGAGTATGTGTGGTAACTCCTGAGGCAGCACAGGCAGGCAATTTTTTCAATAGTCAAAACGTGCTTAATTTAACTATTTTAAGCCTTGACGCTACCTCTTTTAAGACTGCTGCGCGTACTGATCCTGAGTTGTATTTAATGAAAGGGCCGATTATAAAAAATAAATGGGGCTGGGCTGACTTTAAGAATGTTTTGAAAAATTAAGGTGCATTCATGTTCCAACTTCTCATAAAAAAACTAGCTTACGGTGTGCTTGTATTGGCAGGCGTTGTTGTGGTAGTTTTTTTTGTCTTTCAGGCGTTTGGAGATCCGGCCAGGATGGTGATGGGACAAACTGGCGATAAAAAAACCATGGACAATATCCGTAAGGAATTGTATCTCGATCAACCAAAATGGAAGCAATTTGTTTTTTATCTGAATGATATTTCTCCGATTGCTATTCATACGCGCAGTGAAATAAAGGAGAAAGGTCTGCATGGTTTTTTTATGGGAGGACCCAACCCGGATAGTTATTGTTTCGCGATTAAAGTTCCTTATCTGCGTCGAAGCTATCAGACGAAAAAGCCTGTAACAGAAGTGCTCATGGAAGCTTTGCCCGGTACAATCATGCTTGGCTGCGCTGCTATGTTTTTTGCCGTAATTATTGGAATTTTCCTTGGTGTATTAGCAGCCGTAAAACAAAATACATGGTTAGATACCTCATCTGTGTTCGCCAGCGTTGTCGGTATTTCCGCTCCTTCTTTTTTTATGGCTATTGTCATCGCTTATTTATTTGGCATGGTGTTACACGATTATACGGGCTTGTCGCTTACGGGAAGCTGGTTTAATATAGACCAGGTAACAGGAAAACGCTATCTTACTTTGCAGAATTTAATATTACCGGCACTAACACTTGGCATCAGGCCATTGTCTATTATCACACAATTAACAAGAAGTTCGATGCTTGATACACTTAACCAGGATTATATCCGAACTGCTTATGCGAAAGGGCTAAGCAAAAGAAAAGTGGTATTTCATCATGCGTTGCAGAACGCAATAAATCCCGTGTTGACAGCTATTACAGGTTGGTTTGCTGAGTTGCTTGCCGGAGCTTTTTTTGTCGAATATATTTTCGGATGGAAGGGAATTGGTAAGGTGACCGTAGACGCATTGGAAAAACTAGATTATCCTGTTGTGATGGGTTCGGTGCTTTTTGCTGCAACTATATTTGTGCTTATGAATATTTTTGCAGACATACTCTACGGTATCATTGATCCACGAGTAAAAATGAAATGATGAAATAGCAGTAAACTAATAAAAAATGCACATTCTTATTTCCTCAGATCAAAAAAAAGTTTTTTGTTTATCCCGTTATTTATTGAAAAGTATAATGTTTTGCTATTGAAATCAAGGATTTTAGTTGTGATATAAAAATTATAACGTAAGGAATTCGTTTTGGAAATACACCGTTTTATTTCCTCGTCAGCTTTAAATAAAAAATACTTTTTTTTGTTTGTTTACTAGATGAAGCAGCCGCAGAAAATTAGGAATGGTATCTTTTTAAGGAATGAATAACGAAATGTGTAAAATCGCATTCGGTTAACTAACCTTTTCTTCACTTATCTTTGACCACAATTTTTTAAGTTTTTTTGCTTATGGTAAAAGAAATCAATGACGCCGTTGCGTTTATAAAATCAAAATACAACGAACAGCCATCTGTTGGAATCATACTTGGAAGCGGATTAGGGTCTTTTGTGGATGAGATAGAAGCTAAATCTGAAATTGATTATAAAGATATTCCTCATTTTCCGGTGAGCACTGTGGAAGGTCATAGTGGTAAATTGATTTTTGGGAATATCGGCGGGAAAAAAGTGGTGGCTATGGCAGGTCGTTTCCATTATTATGAGGGGTACACTACACAAGAAGTGGTTTTCCCGATCAGGGTTTTGAAATACCTGGGAATTGAAACACTTGTTATCAGTAATGCTGCCGGAGGATTAAACACATCTTATAAAGTAGGCGATCTCATGATCATAAAAGATCATATCAGTATGCTTACCCTAAATCCATTGCTTGGCAAAAATGAAAAAGAATTTGGCCCACGTTTCCCCGACATGAGTGAACCTTATAAAAGCGAATTGATAGAAAAAGCAAAGAAAATAGCGGAAGAAAATCATATAGTTTTAAACGAAGGCGTCTATGTAGGCGTTACCGGTCCTACGTTCGAAACAAGAGCAGAATATAGAATGTTGCATCTTCTTGGTGGAGATGCGGTTGGTATGAGTACGGTGCAGGAAGTGATAGCAGCCGTTCATCTTGGTTTGCCGGTGTTTGCCATGAGTGTGATAACTGATGTAGGCATCAGAGATGACGAGAATACGATCACACATGAAGAAGTGCTCCAGGCCGCTAAGGAGGCAGAGCCCAAACTGACTTTGATATTTAAACAATTGATCGCGCAGTTGTAAGAATCTTATAAATGGTGATTTCAAAAAAGATAATCAATAATGTAAGTGTACTGGCAAAGAAATTTGTTGCATTTTTCATATTTGTTTTTTGCCTTCACTATACGTATGGGCAATTACCCGGAAGACTTGGCAATCTTCAGGGGATGTCGGGAGGCCAACACAGCTCGAGAGGCGATAGCATTACTTTTGAGCATCGCGATGACCTGAAGGATTCCATCAATATTTCTTATCATTACCTTAATTCGCTGATAAGAGAGCGGATTGATTCCTCTGTTAATGATTTTGGAAAATATTATTCGGTTCCTGATGGTTATGTGAACCTTGGTAATAATGGGAACGCGGCTTATCCGGTTTTGTTTACGCCATTCATGCAACCGGGATGGGATGCAGGTTTCCATGCGTTTGATGTTTACAAATATGATCTCAATAACACACGTTTTTATAACACGACGCGTCCTTATACGGAATTAGGCTTGCTTTTTGGAACAGGCAAAGAACAACTTATAAAAATACTTCAAACCCAAAATATAAATCCCGGCTGGAATGTCACATTGGAATACCGTTTGATTTCTTCACCAGGCCTCTTTCAAACGAAAAATACCAACCATAATAACTACCGGTTTTCAAGCAATTACCAGGGAAAAAGAAAGAGGTATGCGGCGTACTTTATACTACAAGGAAATAAGTTAGGTTCTTCCGAAAATGGAGGAATTCAGGCTGATTCCTTTTTGCAGGATCCCGCCCGAGTAAAGCGTTTTGCCGTCCCTGTAAATCTTGGGAATGACACCACAAATCAGAATATATTTTCTAATTCCATTGCAACAGGTAACCGATATAACGATTTCAATTTCTTTTTAAGACAGAGCTACGATCTTGGCAAGAAGGATTCAATTATCATCAACGACAGCACGACCGAATATTTATTTTATCCAAAGTTGCGTTTTCAATATACTGTTAATTATAGCTCATTATCGTACCAATATCGGGATACTTTAAGCAATCCTAGTGCGGCGGCAGCAGATTCCGGATTTTATAAAAAGCACTATGATACCACATTGAACCCGACGAATGGGTTTAACTTTTCAGTGGTAGATAAGTGGAAAATTATTTCAAATGATTTCGTGATCAGGCAATTCCCGGAAACAAAAAACCAGGGGCAATATATAGAAGCAGGCGTACGAGTCGAAAACATTTCAGGACATTTTTCTTCGGGTACAACGAATCTTTATAATATAATCGCGCATGGAGAATATCGAAATAAAACACGGAACCGAAAATGGGATGCTGACCTTCATGGCGAATTTTATGCTGCTGGATATGATGCAGGCAACTTCAATGTTTATGCTTCGCTCGCGCGCGCGTTGAGCAAAAAGTTTGGAGAAGCAAAATTGAGTTTTGAAAACACAAACCGATCGCCATCTTATATTTATGAAGGTAATTCTTCATTTAATTTTGGTAATAGGCTGAATACCAAAAATGAAAATATTACTGTACTAACCGCTACCGCTGTCAATCCTAGATTCAGTCTGATGGCGAGGAATATTTCCATTACGAATTATGCCTATTTTAAAAATTTCTATCAAACAGCTCAATTTGGAGGGCTTTTAAATCTTACCCAGATCACTGCCTCCACCAAAACTAAAATCGTCGGCCATTTTCATCTATACAGTGATTTTACGGTACAACAAACAGCGGGCAACAATCCGATCCATGTACCCTTATTTTACACATCGCAGCGGCTTGCATTCGAGGGGCTTTATTTTAAAAATCTAAACCTGAGTACGGGCCTACAGGTTATTTATAATACGCCTTATAAAGCGGATAATTATTCGCCGGTCATGGGTAAATTCTTTTTGCAGGATAGTATCAAAATCAGTAATCTTCCGACAATAAATGCTTTCTTTAATTTTAGGATTAAGTCTTTTACTGCGTTTATACGGATTGAAAATCTGAACACAGTAACTTTTTCCCCAACCTTTCAGTTTACCAATAATAGTTTCGCCGCGCCGCTGTACCCCACGCCGGGATTTCTTTTCAAGTTTGGAATTAAATGGGGATTTGTGAATTAATACAACCGAACTAAAGATGGTATTTAGTTTATCATTTTTATAAAATCCCCGAATGCTTCGCCCGGATTTTTTTCTTTCATAAATTTTTCTGACATTAAGAATCCGCTGAAACCATTTTCTTTTAAATGCCTGATTGTTTGAGGATCGTCTATGCCACTCTCCGATATCTTTATTTTATCTGCCGGTATTTTTTTGCATAATTCAATGGAATGCTTCAAATCTACTTTGAATGTTTTGAGATCCCGGTTATTGATCCCCGTTACGTCTATTTCGTCGCAAATATGGTTAAGTTCATCTTCATTGTGAATTTCCAGAAGCACGTTTAACCCAATATTCTTCGCCAGAGAGGCAAGCGTTTTTACTTCTTTCTTTGAAAGGCAGGCCGCGATTAACAAGATAATGTCCGCTCCATACGCCTTTGATTCAATTACCTGGTACTCATCCACGATAAAATCTTTTCTCAAGATCGGAATGTCATACAACGTTGCTTTCAAAAGATCAGTCAGAGAACCTCCAAAAAACGTTTCATCCGTTAAGATCGAAATAGCGCTTGCACCATACTTTACATAATTCGCTGTCACGTCTTCAACTGTAGATGTATCATTAATAATTCCTTTGGAAGGCGACTTTCTTTTAAATTCGGCGATGATGCCTGTCTTATCTTTTCTCAATAAAAAATCTATGAAAGATTTTGTTTCCTTTTTATAGAAAACTTCTTTTTCCAATGCGGCAATATTTCTAATTAGTTTGTCGCGGGCAACTTCGATTTTCTTTTTAGCGACAATTGTATCTAATATATTCATTTTTGAAGGCTAATTAATTTTTCAAAAGTTTTATACGCGTTACCACTTTCAAGGCTTTCGACACTAAGCGCGTAGCATTCCTCATAATTTTTATAGGCACCGGTAGCGTGCAGGCCCATTGCCGCATTAGACATTACCACTGCGTTTTGTGCCCATGTGCCCTCACCTTTTATTATTCTTAAAAATATTTTTGCAGCTTCATCTGTAGAGTTGCCTCCGTAAATATCTTGCGGAGAAACCATTCGTTTACCCAAATAAGCGGCGTCTAAGATTTTTTCTCCATCGTTCGTAATAACTTTTGTATCGCCGGTAAGAGATATTTCATCATATCCATCCAGGCTGTGAATAATCATAAACCTGGCTTTCGATTGTTGAAGCAGGTACGAATAGATTCGGGCCATCTCCAGGTTGTAAACGCCAATCATTTGAATTCCCGGGTGGGCAGGATTTACCAAGGGTCCCAGCATATTAAAGAATGTGCGCACTCCCAGGTTTTTTCTGATGGCACCAACTACTTTCAGCGCGGGATGAAATAAAGGAGCGTGCATAAAACATATACCGGCTTCCTCTATTTCCATTAGCAATTTTTTGTTGTCGTTTGAGAAACGGTATCCTAACGTTTCCATCACATTGCTCGACCCACTTACAGATGTGGCGCCATAGTTGCCGTGCTTCGCTACTTTTTGCCCGGCTCCTGCGGCGATGAAGCAGCTCAAAGTAGAAATGTTGAACGTGTTTTTTCCGTCACCGCCTGTGCCTACGATGTCCAAAACATCATGTCCACTCAGGTTTACAGCAACGCACAATTCCATTAACGCATCACGAAAACCATTTAATTCGGGTATTGTAATGCTTCGCATTAAAAATACAGTAGTGAAAGAAGCAATTTCTGCATCGGAATAGATCCCCTTGGAAATATTCAATAAAACTTCTTTTGCTGCTTCCCTCGAAAGCGTCTTATGTTCAAATAAATATTGAAGTGTCTTTTTCATAATTTGAAATCTTTATTAAATGTTCCTTTACTGATAACTGTTGTAAATAAATTCAAAATTGGTGTAGCCAATCAAAATCTTTTAATTCACACATTCAGCCAGTTTCTCATTATTTTTTCTCCCATTGGAGTTAGCACACTTTCAGGATGAAATTGTACTCCCTGTACATCAAACGTTTTGTGTTGCAATGCCATGATATACCCATTTTCATCTTCAGCTGTGATTTCAAGATCGGAAGGGAAATGCTCACGGGATACAATCCATGAATGATATCTTCCAACTTCCAGTTCATCCGGCAACGACTTAAAAACATCATTTTCTTTTTTTATTCTTCCTTCATCTACTTTGATTTTTGTGGCCACTCCATGATAGACATTTTTCAAGTTAAACAGTTCGCCACCAAAAGACTCGCCAATCGCCTGTAGTCCCAAACATACGCCCAGTATAGGTTTTGAAGCAGCGTATTCCTTTATTAAAGGTAATAGCAACCCGGATTCAGCAGGAAGTCCCGGTCCGGGTGAAAGAATAATTTTATCATATTCACCTATTTTTTCAAGAGTGATTTTATCGTTTCTGAAAACGTCGACTTTATCGTGTAATATTTTTTCTACAACATGGACCAGGTTGTACGTGAAGGAATCGTAATTATCAAATATTAATATTTTCATCTTCTAAATATTTTCTGCAGCTTTTATAGCCGCGGTTAATGCGTTTAATTTATTGTTTACTTCCTGTAATTCACTATCAGGGTTAGACGCGGCAACAATACCCGCGCCTGCCTGGTAATTAAGCTGATTGTTTTTGCTCAAAAACGACCTGATCATTATCGCATGATTGATGCTTCCGTCGAACCCTGCAAAGCCAATGCAGCCACCGTAATATCCTCTTGGCTCATTTTCATATTTATTGATTAGTTGCATTGCTTTGTACTTAGGCGCTCCGCTTAATGTACCGGCAGGAAACGTAGCGCCAAGTAAATCAAACGGGTTGGTATTTTTTTCTACTTCGCCTGTTACTTCGCTCACCAAATGAATCACGTGAGAGAAATACTGGACTTCACAAAAGCGATTCACAGTTACATTGCTGCATTTGCGGCTTAGATCGTTGCGCGCAAGATCAACAAGCATCACATGTTCCGCAGTTTCTTTTTTGTCTTTTAGTAATTTCGCTGCGGATTCTTTATCGATGTCATCATTGCCTGTTCTTTTGAATGTGCCTGCAATGGGATGTACAATGGCGATATTATTTTTTAAGATCAATTGACTTTCCGGGCTGCTGCCAAAGAGCCGGTAATCTCCATAATCAAAATAAAAAAGATAAGGGCTTGGATTGATATTTCGTAGCGCGCGATATACATTAAATTCATCGCCGGAGAATTTTTGTTGAAATTTTCTGCTTAGCACCACTTGGAAGACATCGCCACGCTCGCAACTTGCGATTCCTTTTTTTACCATGTTTACATACTCATCGTTTGTCAATGGAGAGGTTTCGTTGCCCCTGACAGCAAACGGAAACGCAGGTACATCCTTGCTCTTAATAATGCTTTCTATTAAATCAACTTCACTTTCAATTCCTTTAATGTGATTTTCACAAAGAAAAAGTTCATTCTTAAAATGATTGATCGCAATCACATATTGATAAAGGCGGTAACGGACCAATGGAATCGCCGATGCTTTTTCTTTTTTTGACGATTCATCATCGTACTTAAATTTTATCGTGTCGAAGAATTGAACCGCATCAAACGTAGTATATCCAAATACGCCTTGCGCCATGTTTACCGGCATTGCAGCAGGTTCGTCAATGTGGAAATGTTGCATGAAATTCCAAATCTCATCGGTTACTTTAGAATCGTTGTTTATAGCAATTTTTTGAGGCGCTTCATTCGGAAATTTATATTCTATTTCGTCGAGGCTTTTGATTTCGATGCCTGCGATGGCATTGATGCCTATAAAAGAATAACTGTTTTCACCGGCGTGGAAATCTGCGCTTTCCAGGAGGATGGTGTCCCGAAAACGATCACGAAGCCGAAGGTAAATTCCGACAGGCGTGTAAACATCTGCCAGCATTTTTTTTGACGTGGTTGATAGTTCTATTTTTTTCATCTGATTATTTTATTTCCTGTGTTTAATTGAGGTGGTTCAATTCAAAACATAAAAAAACCCCGGCTTTAAGGCCGGGGCGTAATATTTATTTTAAATCACAAATAATAGCAATGCGGCACAATCTTTAGATCGTGTGCCACCAACCATTGTATGTGTTATTTATTTTCATTTGTGATTGCAAATATGAATTGAATAATTTTAATGAACAAATTTTTTTCAAAAATAAAAATTCAAATAAAAAATTTGTTTACTATGCAAACTTCTTAGCGTCCTCCATAAATTTAGCTAAACCAATATCAGTCAAAGGATGCTTCGTGAGTCCAAGAATAGAATCTAACGGACAAGTACAAACATTAGCACCGGCTTCTGCACATTTAATAATATGAAGTGCACTGCGGATAGAGGCCGCTAAAATCTCAGACTTAATTCCCTGGATCGCGTAAATATTGGCAATCTGTTGAATTAGCTCAATCCCGTCCCAGCCGCTATCATCAATGCGGCCAATAAATGGCGAAACATAAGCTGCGCCAGCTTTTGCGGCAAGCATCGCCTGTCCTGCACTAAATATTAAGGTGCAATTAGTACGGATACCATTGTCGGTAAACCATTTAATAGCCTTTACTCCGTCCGGAATCATCGGTACTTTTACAACAATATTTTTATGAAGCGCAGCCAATTTTTTTCCTTGCTCAACGATAGATTTAAAATCGGTATACACCACTTCGGCGCTTACATCGCCACCGTCCACGATTTCACAAATAGTCTGGTAGTGTGCATACACAGCCTTCTCACCTTTGATACCTTCCCTTGCCATCAGAGAGGGATTCGTAGTTACACCATCTAAGATTCCAAGATCATGTGCTTCTTTGATCTGATCGAGATTGGCTGTGTCAATAAAATATTTCATAATTGTATTTAAATGTTTTGAAATTAATAATCGCGCGAAGATATTATAATTTATGATTTAAAAACCCTGATAAATTAAGAAGATTATTCTTTGTAATTAGTGCAATTAGCTTAACCAGCGTAATTGAAGTCAAAAAAAATCGGCAAGTTACTTACATCGCACCGCTCAACCGCATACCCTTGCTATCTTCCGATCCTGGGGGAGTTCTGTAGGAGCTGGCCGTATAAGACTTGCCGACTGCAAATATAAGGTCTATTGGTTAATAGAAAAATTGTAAAGAAGAAAAATTATTTTAAAATGGAATTATCGAATAGATTGTTGATTTTTCGCGGCTACAAGATATTTTTTTTCTTTACGTTAGAATCGTCATTAGTTTATTTTTGGCTGAAAGGTGTCTGTTTTTACAGTAGCCTGTAATTCGTTCAGAAGTGTATATAAACCGAAGTTGGTCCTGTTTACATAGATGAAATGTTTTACGCCGCGCGGCTGTTTAAACTCAGGCATTTTTGCGATTTTATCCCCCCAGGCATACAGGTTTTCAAAAAATTCCGGCTTACTAAAATCGAAAGTTTTGCTGCGGTAGGGCAATGCAAAAAGCGAGATCATTTCTTTGTATGATTTGTAATAAAATTCAATTTGACTTTTATTATCGTCTGGATGAATCATATCCAGTTCCCGAAAAGCCTTTATGGTTTTAGCTTTATCGTCCATCAGACCTGGAACGACCAATGAGAAAAAAGGCTGATAAAAATTTTCCGGAAGTTCTTTGATACATCCGAAGTCGATCACCGCCAGCTTTTCGTCAGGCGTGATTAAAAAATTACCCGGATGCGGATCAGCATGTACCGCCTTCAATTCGTGTTGTTGAAAATTATAAAAATCCCACAGCGCCTGTCCTATTTTATTTTTTAATTTCTGCGATGGATTGGTTGCTAAAAATTCTTTTAAATGCAGCCCCTCGATCCAGTCCATTGTAATTATTTTACCGGAAGAAAGTTCAGGATAATACACAGGGAAAACAGTATTCTTTAAGTTGGAGCAAGCCTTTGAAAATTCGATGGAACGTCGTACTTCCAATTGATAATCGGTTTCTTCAAGCAAGCGTTCTTCTACTTCTTTTATATAGATATTCAGTTCTTTTTCACTCATGCCCAACAATCGAAATGCAAAGGGTTTTACTAATTTAAGGTCCGATGAAATACTATCAGCTACGCCGGGATATTGAACTTTGATGGCCAACTTTTTACCATTTAACGTGGCCACATGTACCTGGCCGATAGAGGCGGCCTGGATAGAATTCAAATTAAAAGTGTCAAATATTTTATCAGGAGATTTACCAAAACTCTTTGTGAACGTTTTTATAATCAATGGTCCTGAAAGGGGAGGGGCGTTATATTGAGATTGAGTAAACTTATTTACGTAAGCCTTTGGCAACACATTTTTATCCATGCTCAGCATTTGAGCAATTTTCAATGCAGAACCTTTTAGTTCGCTTAAAGAATTATAGATATCTTCTGCGTTATCTTCATTCAGCTCTTCGCGCGAAAGATCGGGATTGAATAATTTTTTCGAAAAATGTTTTACATAATTGCCGCCAATCCGGAAGCCTGTTTCGATAAATTTTGCGGAGCGTGCCACCTTAGTGGTGGGCATAGATTCCTGTGTTTTCATAAGGTTTTTTAAATTCCCATTTTTTCCCTGAATTTGCTATTGCGCGATAAAAATTTTCCGTACTCAAACAGGTTGTCAAGAGGGGATTTCTGGAAGAGGTCAAACGACACATTGATTCCCCTTTCAATCGCTTCATCTGTTTTTTCAAAAGCAGCGCTGTCATCATCTATCCAGAAATTAATAATGAAAGCGAATTGAACCCACAGTGCGTCTTTGTATCGATTGCTGATAAATTTACGCTCTGCCAGCTCGCCGGTGTCTATTCCTTCATTGATGATGTCTTCCGAGAAGTTTTCAAACAGTGGTTTTACATCTGAAAGTACTTCCGGAGTGGTTAATCTTTTGGTATGATTTTTCAACGTATAAATGATAAAACTCCGTTGCGTTTTTAAAACCTCGACATAGCTATAGAAAAAGGAAAGCATTTTTTCGCGCGAAGAATATTGCGGCCATATTTCCTGCTCTTTCATTTTGATCAGCGTTTGCAAGGTGAGATCTTCCCATACTTTTTTTTCAATCATTGAAAACGATGAAAAGATTTTGTAAAAATCACTCTCAGACATTTTTAAAGATTTTGCAAAATTGTAAACTGACTTTGGTGCTTCGCCATTAGTAAGCACATGGTCGATATAGCTTTTCTTAATTTGATCAGGGCTTGTCATAACTATTTCATTAAGGTTAAATTGTTTTTTAAAGCACGTAAAAATGTTCTCGTCTTATTCCATAAAGGTAACCTATTCAAAAATGCAGACTGACTTTTTTTGCGATAATAAGAAATGTGGGAAACGGTTTTAACAAAATTATTTTTTTGAAATGCGGCGCAGTAAATGAACAAATATTGTCTATTCTTGTTTTATTATAATGCCATAAGTATTTTTTGTATGTGAGATCAGGTAATTGAACAAAAAAGGCAAGTTTTTATTCAAGCTAGTATTTCAAGGCTCTGTAACTATCGACTGTCTGAGCTAATCTAAGATAAACTTCGTTGGTGATGTAGTTTACCTGCAAGGCATAGTTTGCTGAACCTCCGCCGATAAAATAATCCTACAATTCGTCGGAGCGGCGATTAATAATTCAAAGGCTGCTCTGCCTTGGAATTAAAATTTCCGATGCCGATCAATTCATCGGCTCTGCTGCCAAAAGATTTGTAATAAACAAGGATGGTATAGAGATTTTCGGTTTCGAAAAAACTGCCGTCCAATTCAGAATAAACCGCAGGATTGTTTTTATCCACCGCCATATAGGTATAATTGTAATAGCCCTGTTTTAAGAAAAGATGTGTTTCGTACTTTCCTTTACCAGGATTAAAAATCATCTTAAGACTGTCGATTAAACCATAGCTGGTTAATTGGCCAAAAAGATAAATGTCTTTATCCTTGTAAGCAATACCATCCGGTGGCACAAAAGAAAAATAAACTGTTGCATAATCGGCTTCCCAGAAGGGATTGGTACCGCGTACGGATTGTATAGAATAAGCACCATTTAAATCGTTATAAAATATGTAGGGCCCCGTCAACGGTCTGTCATCTCGTAAGTAAACATCGATGGAATGCCTGTTGTAATCCGCTTTCAGCACTCTGTCGCTTTGTAAATGAAAATCTGTAAGATCCACATATCGCCATTCCCTGCCGCCCCGGAAAATGGCTGCGTTTTCGTTTGTGTATTCAAGCTTGTTTCCGCGAACGATATTTGGTTTCAAGTCAGACACTGCATTGTCGAAGCGTCTGTTTTGCAACACAACGACTTTTATTTGCTGTGCCGCATTTAACTGGTCCAAACCTTTTGTGGTAACTGTAAACTGAATTCGTTGGTGAGTCGTCGCCAGGTTTGGGTCAAATGGCTGAACAATGCGTGCGTTAATATCTGATTTAGAATCCAGTACCAGCAAGCGTTTTGTAAATACCAATTGCGAAGTGTCGCCGTTTAAAAAGACTTTTAAGATATAGTTTCCTGATCGGGTTAAATTCATATTTTGGTCGGGCAACAGAATTGTGTAGTGAGTATACCTGGTAAGGGCAACTGATGAATATTTATAATCTTTGATTCGGTCTTGCGTAAAACCTTTGATATAATCAAATTGTCCGATATTGGCCGGCGTCCAGTCGCTGTTGCAAAGCTGGTAGGTATAGTAATAATATTTTGTATCACCATCAAGATCATCAAACGACAGTTGAAGCTGGTCGGCGCTGTTCAAATTGATTACAGGCATCGACAATTGATTTCCGGGGAAATGCAAGAGTACCGTCTTAATATTATCGACGTAAATATGACTAGTAGACTGCGCCAATAAATTATGTTCGGCAAAAAATAGCAGGAAAATAGTAACAACTTTTATTGATTTCATTTTCATGTTTTAAAAAAAATTAGTTTTACAAGATATCAAAAATATATCTTTTGAATGTTTCATCGTTTATAGCGCGCAGAATTGCCTTTAACAAACAAAAAACTTTTTCACGATTTATCATAGGTCTTGCTATTGTAGCTACCGCTATCAGTGTGGCAGTAATGATAGTGGCACTGAGTTTCGTCAACGGATTCCAAAATGTCATTAGTAATAAAGTATTCAGTTTTTGGGGCCATATCAGGGTGCAGCAAACTGCATTTAGCCAGGCAAACATAGCCGAAGAATCACCAATCGAGAGAAATGATACGCTTGAACTTTTTCTGAAAGGAATGCCGCAGGTAAAAAATGTAGCGAGATATGCCACTAAATCTGCAATCATCCGTTACAAAGATGATATTGAAAGCGTGCTGATGAAAGGGGTTGACAGCAGTTTTGATTTTAGCCGTCTTAATTCCTTCCTGCAAAAAGGAAAATGGATTTCGCTTAATGACAGTAGTTATAGTAAGGATATTGATATCTCCCAATACACGGCTAACCAACTGGAGGCCAATGTAGGAGATAGTGTGATTATTTTATTTATCCAGGCCGACGGAAGCCAGCGGGCGAGGAAGTTAAAAATCGCAGGAATTTTTAAAACCGGTATCGATGAATATGACCATAATTTTTGTATTGGTGATATCAAATTAATTCAAAGACTCAACGACTGGAAGTCGAATGAAATAGCCGGGTACGAATTATTTTTGAAAGATTATAGACAAACGGATTCCGTAAATAATTACTTATATGATGCGGAAATTTTGCCTGGAAGCTGGTACAGCAAAACCATACAGGAAATATATCCCAATATTTTTGATTGGCTAAACCTACAGGGAAGAATAAAAAGTATGCTGCTGGTAATTATGATGGTGGTAGCGGTTGTCAACTTAATCACCTGCCTGATTATCCTCGTTTTGGAAAGAACAACTATGATTGGCATTTTGAAAGCAATCGGGGCAAAGAATGCCACTATTCAAAAAATATTTCTTTACAACACTACGATCATTGCGTTTACGGGTGTCATTGCAGGCACGATTTTCGGTTTAGGAATTAGTTACCTGCAGCAGGCTACAGGCTTTATTAAACTAGATGAAGAAGCTTATTATATGAAAGTGGCTCATGCAGACATCGTTTACTGGCAAGTGGCGGCCATTGACATAGCTACTTTAATTGTTTGTTTTCTCATGTTGATGATCCCGTCATTATTGATCAAAAGAATTCAGCCAGTGAAGGCTATTGAATACAGGTAATAAGGATACTTTTGTTTTAATGAATGCATGACTTAAGTAGAATTATTTATAATAGTAAACAAACAAATAGACAGTATTTCTATTTTATAACTTCGCAATATTAACTTCACAATAATTCGTAATTTCAAAAAACACAATCAAATGTTTCCCAAAGTAAATCCCACTAAGACCGTTTCATGGAAAAAATTGCAGGGTCATTTTAAAGAAATGAAGCATGCAAGTCTGAAAGAATTGTTTATAGAAGATCCGCAACGGTTTAAAAAATATTCGCTGGCCATGCCGGAGATCATTTTTGATTTTTCCAAGAACATTATTAATGAACATACCAGGCAGTTGCTATTAGACCTGGCTAATGAATGTGAGTTGCAGAAAGCCATAAAAGCAATGTTCAGCGGGGAAGTTATAAACGGGACGGAAGGGCGTTCTGTGTTGCATACAGCTCTTCGGAATTTTTCGGGCAAGCCGGTTTATTCTGAAGGAAAAGATGTAATGCCTGAAGTGAAAAAAGAACTGGAACACATGAAAAACTTTTGCCGCAAAATTCATAGCGGTGAATGGAAAGGCTATAGTGGCAAAAAAATAAAATACATTGTAAACATTGGCATCGGAGGTAGTGATCTGGGCCCGGTGATGGTTACAGAGGCACTAAAACCTTACTGGAAAAAAGACATTCAGCCATATTTTGTGAGCAACATCGATGGCTCCGACCTGGCTGAAGTGTTGAAAAAAATTACGCCGGATGAAACACTTTTTCTGATTGCTTCCAAAACGTTTACCACGCAGGAAACCATGACCAATGCTCACTCTGCAAGAGATTGGTTTTTAAAAAGTGCAAAAGATAAAAAAGCGGTTGCTAAACATTTTGTTGCACTAAGTACGAATGAAAAAGGCGTGGAAGAATTTGGGATCGATAAGGAAAACATGTTTGTCTTTTGGGATTGGGTAGGAGGTCGCTACAGTCTGTGGAGCGCGATTGGTTTGTCCATTGCGCTTACTATCGGCTACGATAATTTTGAAGAATTGCTGAAAGGCGGTTATGAATCCGATAAGCATTTGAGGGAAAAAAGTTTTGAAAAAAATATCCCTGTATTGATGGGCTTGGTAAGCCTGTGGTATATTAATTTCTTTGGCGCTCAATCAGAAGCTATACTTCCATATGATCAGTATATGCATCGCTTTCCGGCTTATTTTCAGCAGGGAAACATGGAGAGCAACGGCAAGCATGTAGATCGCAATGGGAAGAAAGTTACATATGCTACCGGCCCTGTAATCTGGGGCGAGCCCGGAACCAATGGGCAGCACGCTTTCTACCAGTTGATTCACCAGGGAACCCCTATGATTCCATGTGATTTTATCGCACCCGCTATAAGCCATAACCCGATGGGTGAACACCACAAAATATTATTGTCCAACTTCTTTGCACAGACTGAAGCGCTGATGAATGGAAAAACAAAGGAGCAATTGCAGGCAGAAGATGTTCCTGCAGAGTTGATTCCGTTTAAAGAATTTGAAGGAAATAAACCAACCAATTCGTTTCTGATTACGAAAATAACTCCCTTTACCCTTGGCGAAATGATTGCATTATACGAGCATAAAATATTTGTGCAGGGCGTTATCTGGAACATTTATAGTTTTGACCAATGGGGTGTGGAACTGGGTAAACAATTGGCTAAAAAGATATTACCTGAATTGCAAAATAATGAAAAGGTAACTTCTCACGACTCATCTACAAATGGATTGATGAATGCTTTTAAGAAGATTGTGAATGATTGACGGGGTGTGAAACGTCAATGTTGAATGGTGAATGGTCAATCGTGAAAGGTGAATGGTGAATTGTCAATCTTCAATCGCCGGATGTTCTAATAAAGTTTTTAAATTGAACCCAAAATAATTTCAGCAGCACGTTTATTGTACTGGCCAAAAAGTTCTGATTCTATATTTTTGAAGTCTTCTTCTGTATAATTTTTTGAAAAATTACCCTGCTGAAGTAAATGGATCTGGTCGCAGACATTGATTAGCGGTGAAAGAATATGCGAAGAAATAAAGATGGTTTTTTCTTTTGACTTTAAATTTTTCAGGATTATCTCTAACGCCATATTTGTTTCAAGGTCAAGCCCGTTAAAAGGTTCATCAAAAATATAAATCGGCTTGTCCTGTTTGATGATAGCAAGGAGGGCGACCTTCTTTTTCATAACTGTCGAATAAGTTTCTACTATTTCGTCAAGAGGCAATTTTAATAAACTATTTATCTTAGCAAGGTCAAATTGTGAATTCGTAGATGGAAAGATTTCCAGGTATTCTTTACCGGTAATATTCGGATAAAATAAATAGAATAAAGCAGATAGGTCGTGATGAATTGAATAGTATTTGTTTTAAGCTAATAATATTAGTATATTTGAGCTAAAATTATTAGCCATGTTTACAGGAATGAGTTTAATAGAATTTACAAAAAAGTTTCAGAGTGAT
>DATCFI010000052.1:0-2437 GCA_036509585.1 Hanamia sp.
TAACTAAACGCTTAAAAACAAAACTCAAAAAAGATTTATGGAATGTTCAGGAAGAAAGTTTTTTACAAAATACAGAATTTATTGAAAATCCTGATATCTTCAACCTGCCGATGCAATTCGTTTACAATAAAAAAGTGTATGACGGATGGATGAATATTAATCCATTTAGAGGTGTAATGGTTTTGGGAGTTCCCGGTTCCGGTAAATCAGAAAGTGTTATTGTTCCGGGAATAAAACAGTTTCTCAAAAAAGGTTATTCAATGCTTGTTTATGATTTTAAATATCCTACACTCGCTGAAATTACTTATTATCATTACCGGCTTAATAAACAACATGGGGGCCCTTTAAAGGATCATGAATTTCATTGTATTAACTTGGATAAAATAGAGCATTCAAGACGTATTAATCCATTAATGCCTCATTATATAAACACTTTAGCCAAAGCAGGTGAAACGGCTGATGCCATTGTTTCTGCTTTAAAAAAAGGAGAAAAGGGAAGTGGCGGTGGAGCTGATCAATTCTTTACTCAATCTGCTATCAACTTTTTAGCAGCTACTATTTATTTTCTCTCACATAAAGAAAACGGAAAGTATTCATCATTACCACATCTTTTAGCGTTTTTGTCGCGGCCCTATGATGTAATATTTAATCATCTCTTTTCTATGTTAGAAGTGCACAGCCTTTTATCACCATTCCGTTCGGCCTATGAGAATAAAGCATTTGATCAATTGGAAGGGCAGATTGGTACACTAAGAGTAAATATATCACGATTGGCCACGCCGGAAAGTTTTTGGGTTTTTTCGGGTAACGATTTTGATTTAAAAATCAGTAACCCCAAAAGCGTATTGGTGCTGGCAAATAATATTGATGGACAAAATATCAATAGTGCGTTTTATGCGGCAATATTAAACAGAACAATTGCGGAAGTAAATTCCAGGGGTAATAATCCTTGTGCTTTAATTATTGATGAAACGCCTACTTTGTATTTACACAAGATCGAAAATCTTATTGCTACTGCAAGGAGCAATAAAGTTGCCGTAATCCTTGGTTTACAGGAGCTACCGCAATTTCATCAGCAATATGGAAAATCAACTGCAGATACAATCTCGTCTCTAATGGGTAGCATAATTTCCGGAGCAGTTCGATCAAAAGAAACGCTGCAGTGGTTAGAAACTTTATTTGGAAAAATAAAACAAAATAATGTAGGCCTAAATATAGACAGGTCTAAAACCACAATAAATATAAATGAGCGCATGGATACCGTGATACCGGCTTCTAAAATCGCTAATCAAAACGCAGGTGAAGTGGTAGCCATTGTTTCGAGGGATAATAATAACGATTTAAAAGAATACCAAACTAATACTTTCAAATGCAAAATCAAACTTGATCTTGCGGCAATTGATGAAGAAAAGAAACATTATAAAATGTTGCCAAAATATTATGACTTTGGCGGTGAGGAAAAGAAAAGAATATTTTTATTAATAAATCTAAAGAAGATTTATGATGAGATCGATGGTTTATGAAGTTGCCGAAAATGGTTCGAACTTAGACCAATTTATTCTACCAAATGAGAATTTAGGATATTTTTTTCAATTTCCTTCTTCTCATTTCTTTTGAAACACTTGATACTATTGGGATTGTGGAGAATAAAGAATTAATTCTTGGGGTTCGAATTGTATCTTTTGGTTTATTATACAAAATCCCTTCCGGGAAGATTAAGTTTTGCAATCTTCTCTTATCATCAAATTGACTGGAAGCCCATATTCCACTGATATTTTCAGCTATTTCCAAACACTTTTTCGCTCCATTTGACCCTGTACAAACCTTTCTTCGAGATTTTCAATCTTGGTATTGAGTTCAGCTAATTGTTTTTTTGCTTGCTGTTGCTCTTTTAACCTGCTTTGTAGCTTAGTTTCCAATAATTCAAGCAACTTCAGTTTCATTTGTGCAAAGTTGTGATGTTCAGATTCACTATCAATTGTAAAATAAATGTAGGAGGGTTTTAAAAATTGATTACTCAAAAAAGCCGTCTCATAAATATATGAGGCGGTTTTTTATTAAAACATTCCCAAAGCAAGCTAATTTGTTTGCATTGACGCAATTGATTAGTTTTAAGTTGCGGCAATACAAGAGCCGCAATGCTAAAAAACTACCCCTAACCTAACCTGGCAAAGCCAGAACCAAAAAGGAACAATTCGTAAATTTAATAAAAAGATTTATGTAGCTTTTAACCAAACGTTACGAGGATAAAATATCCGGGGTATTAAGTTGCTATGACAGGCTGTTGTTAAAGGGGACATTGCCTATAATTTGTTATGCCCAGGGTATGACGGGTTATTTAAACAAGAATAATATTTTAGTATTCGATTACACAAAATTTGCAGACCCACTTCGGGAGAAAATAAGAATAAATGCCGAACAATTAGCTACCAAAAAT
>DATCFI010000053.1:0-12216 GCA_036509585.1 Hanamia sp.
ATACTTTATTGGAATGGCTGAAGAATCTTAAAAAATAGTCGAATTATTATGTAAAGTAATACTGTAAAGTAGAAGCCTAAACATAGCTGTTTAAAACTATTTTATGATGTTGCTTTACATAATCTTTTACTTTCCATAATAACCGTTATGTAAAACTTTACATAACAGTAACAGGTTACTTTCAAAATGTACGCAATTACAAAAATGAAGAAGCCAAACTAAAATCATTGTTGTTTGGTGGTACAGGGCAATTGCGGACGCAAAAAGCATTTAATCTTTGTGAAGATTTTGCAAAAGGTGAAATGATGGAATTTTACAATTAAGATTTTTAAGGGGCAAACAGCACAGTTTGCCCCTTTATTTTTCTGACTTTTAAAGCCTGGAAACGAGCCACGCTTGAGGGCGTGGCTCGTTGTCTTAATGCAATATTTCGGTAGTTATATTCTGTCAATATTTAATTTTATTCTTTTAAGCAATGCATCAAAATCCGGCTGTCCAGTATAATAAAGTGCCGCAGTTTCCTTATATCTTTTTATGAAATCTTCTTTTACCGCAGAATCATTCAATAAAAAAGCTTCATTTTCCGCAACCGGGATCGCTCTGTCTACAGCCGGAAATCTTTTTTGCTTATGTGCCAGATATTCTGGTGTACCGATAAATTGTTGGACGGTATCATCACCCAGCAGGCAATACACATCATAATATTGTCGCATAAAATTAGGGCGTTCTTTTTCACCACTTTGCTCCTTCCTGAATTTTGTTGCAATGGTCTGGAGTTTTTCAACAAATGTATAGCCCCGGTCATAGCAAACAATATCAATAGCCCTGTTATCAATGATATCAATGCCCGCATTTTGTATGGCTTTATCAAAAGCCCAGGAACTGATAGTTAGTTTTTGATTAGGTGTGATAGTATCAAATCCTGCTTCCAGCAGTATACCTTCCTTAACCCCCTCAATTTTATCAAAAACGTTTTTGTAAATTAACCGTATACCACCGCTGCGGTAATAATCAGGATCATCAAATGCAGTATCTCTTTCTGCAGCAACGATTCCATCTATTCTAATATTTGTCGCTAACCAGTTGTAGAATTCCTTCCTTGCTGCAATATTGGCCGGTTTCGTATTATTCGGGTTCTCATTGATCTTAAATGCTGACGGTGGCGTTATATGAATATCGATATCTTCTGAAAATCGCTTAATGATCCGGTATCCTTTTGATAAGGATGTTCCACCCTTTAATTCAAACTTAAAACCTTGTTTTGATAACCCATACAATACATGCATGATCCAGTAGTCCTTTTCAACCAGCGCAGGCAGTATACGCATTTCATCCGCAACAATGTTTAACAATGCAGGAAACTCCTTATGATGGTGTAAATAATCTGATGCCATTGTTTTACTTTACATTGAGCATTGGCGAGAGTATTTTTTTTGCTTTTATGTTTGCATACTCTTTTACCGAATAAGATAATTTCTTTTGATCCATCAGCAGCACTTTAGTCGCTACCTTCTTTAATACTTCACCAGGGTCTTCAGCCAACTGATCAAGGTTATTTACCAGGTCTACCAACAGGAATTCTTTGGACAATGTATTGGGAAAATGATGCTTCATCTGGAAATGAAATGTACGGTTGCCGAGCTTAAATTCTCCATGGCGCTTATGATTATAAACGGTTGTTTTATTGTACAATTGCGTGGTACCAACTCCGAGAGTATTATAGGCATTTGGGGAAGTAATGAGAAACCGTCCATCCTTTAAGAACGTATGGACAAGTGCCGTTTCCTCCGGAGGAAGTTTACCAAATACGGATTTCTTCGGGTAGTAATAAACACCAGGTGATACCTTTTGAAGAGTACCTTCATTTACCAGCGCAGCTAGGTGGCGGTCAACGGCATTAGACCATTGCACCAATTCATTGCGGCGGTAAACATTACCCTGCTTTAAATGCTTTTTTAATTCCTTCAATTGTGCCATGATTCAAAGATAATGCATTTATCTAAATTTGAAGGTATAATTATTTAAAATTCATGCAAAGTAGCATATTAATACAATGATTATCAATTATTAGCATATTTTATACCATTCCCATTATATTGCTAATCTATTTTTAATATAGTTCTTCTTAAAAGGCATTAATAAAGCAGATCATGCTTGCGCCTTTGAAATCTTTTCTTCTATCTCTTTTATGAACATATTTGAAAGATAATGGCATCTTTTAATCATTTCATTAAAAAGATTGTCACTTACCTTATCACTTGCAAAGATCAGTTCGAATTCTTCCGGTAGTAAATAATCCTTAAAAATTGGTTTCTCCCGCCTGTTATAACTTTCAATATTGCCAAGATCACTGTCCACAACAAGGCCTATCTTACGGGAATCTGCACATTGGCATTCTTTCCTGAAAAGCTCTATAAGCTGAACCCAATTTTCATTTTCCGGTATAAGTGAATTGAATGAAGCTAAAAAAGGACGGTTTATTGTTTTTAATTTGGGTACTTTGTCTTCCTCAACAAACACAACAGCAGCACCCAGACTTACCTTTGTGGGCTGAGTAAAGATCGTGCTCTCTATAAGTTTTGTATTCGTATCAATGGCTATAATATGCTTATATCTTTCTAATTTTTGAGCAAGACCATATGTGTCATCCGCAGCATCAGACTTAATCTGAAAAGTATGCTTCCACTTATTTTCGCCAATGTACCCCATTATCAAATGGTTTGATTTGATCTGCTCACCCGAAAATGAGTTAAAGACTTTGGAGGTACCTTTTAGCAAGTCTAACTCAAGATTTATTTTGATAGTTCCAGGCTCGTCTGTAGCTTCCTTACTGGTAATATTGACATTCAAAAATTGAAATCTTTTTCGTTTCTTTTCACTGCTTTTCTTTCCCATTGCAAAACATTTAATCTTTACTAAGTTAAATCATTTACCTATCATGCATCCGCAGGTAAACGCATTGAGATAGTAGTATCAATACTTTGTGCTAATTTGTATTAAGCAAAATGAATCCCGGACAAAAAATTAAAGGCTTAAATTATAACTAAGAAGAAAAACTATAAAGTCAATGGAAATAAGGTTCTTATCGGTAGGCTGCGGTGATGGAATTTGCATCCGTTTTTTAGGGGATGATGAAAGTTACCATAATATCTTAATTGATTGTGGCACCGAAAAAGGTAATAAATATGAAGGATCGTTAAAAAAAGAGCTTATTGCTATTAAAGAGCGAAAAGAAAAGATAGACCTGTGGATAATCACTCATATAGATGATGATCACATTGGAGGGATATTGCGCTTTGTCAAAGACCAGGCATTATTTAAAGAAATTGATTTATCTGCAACCAGGTTTTGGTTCAATTATTCAGATCATGATTATGATACTGGGACTAGCCCTGATAATTTCAAAAGTGTAAAACAAGGTATCAGGTTGAGAGAGCTTTTAAAGCAGAAAGCATTGCTTCAACAATTTATAACCGATGAACTGCAATTAATAAATTTTTTCGGTGTCAAATTTTCTATTCTTTCACCCAACAGGCAAAAATTTGAAGATTTAGTTCTGGAATGGAAAAATGAAGAAATAAAAATAATAGAAAAAAAAGCAGCTTCATTTAAAGATGCCGAAGGAAATGATCATGATACAAAAATAGACGACTTTGACCTGGAATTGGAAGAGTCGGATACAAGTACTGCTAACGCTAGCAGCATTGCATTCATTCTTGAATATAAAGCGAAGAAATTTTTATTTACTGCTGATGCACATCCGCAGATACTTGAAAATGCCTTATCTCAACTTGGGTATTCGGCGGAAAATAAACTGCATCTTGAATTTATGCAGGTGCCGCACCACGGAAGTAAATTCAATACTTCTGACGGGTTGTTAAAAATCATCAGTTGTTCTAACTATATAATCAGCGCCGATGGCTTTAAACACAATCTTCCCAATAAGAAAACACTGGCACGTATAATAAGGGTGGAAGAAACAAAGCCTGTTAATTTTTTTATTACCGAACTGAACAGCGCTACCAAATCAATTTTCTCAGTTGACGGAATCCTTGAAAATGTAACATTGAATTTTCCATCTGCAGGAACAGGCGGATTGATATTTACTCTATGATATGAAAACAATTCAAAACTATATTATAAAAATAATTACACCCGGAAGTTTGGGCAGCGGCCTGATCTATTTTCCATTGGATGCACCCGAACAGGCATATGTTTTTACCGCAAGACATCTGCTTACAAAGGTCACGGGTGAGTTAAAAGCCAATACCGACATCCAAATCATTTTTTTGACGCAGCGAATTCAGTCTGCAACGTTACAAATGACGATGTGATATTATGTGGCAGTAACAATGACAACGAAGATTTTGCAGTAATAGTTATCAAAAAAACTTCAATTCCGGAGACCATTGTATTCAGTAATACTCCAGGCCTTGCTATCCTGACAGGAAAAGAAAAAAAATGCTTTGTTACAGGAATTCCAAAAGTGGTACAAAATAAAGTACAAAGAACACTTTATATGGGAAAAATACTAGGTGATAAAGATTATGCAGAACAGGTGCAGGTAGAGGTTAATGACCCGATTAGTGATCAGTACAATGCAGATAATCTGGTAGAAGGGTATTCAGGAAGCCCCCTGTTTATCACTTCAGGGAACCAACATTATGCATTCGGTATCTTCTCACAATATGAGCAACAAACAAAGAGAATACTCGCCATTGATTTTTCGAAAATTCAGCAGGTACTGAAAGATGCCGGGTATCCGGAGTTGCCGATCGTAGAAGTAGAGACTGATGAAAACACGTTAGCAGACATACAAAAACTCAAACTGAATACATCCCGTGTGTTAGATAGGATAAGAAATGAAATCGGTACTATTAAACTTGACAGAACGGAGATAATAAATGATCTGAAACGAAGAATAAGGAGTCATCCTTTCTTACTGATTTCCGGGATCGCCGGTATTGGAAAATCAGCACTGATTAAAAACATCCTTTTGGATTTGGAGCCTGAATTTGAGGTGATCGTTTTCCAGGGGGAGCAATTGGACAAGCCAACTATCAGTGAAGTATTTCAGGAAGGGCCTTTTAAATTATCTCAGGATTTAGAATTAATTCTTGATTCTAAAGGAATGAAGTTGGATAAAATTTTACTTATTGACAGTATTGAAAAAATATTGGAGACATCAAATGCGGGAACCATTATTGATTTTTTTGGATTATTGAATAAACGCATGGACCTGAAAATTGTGCTTACCTGCAGAACTTATGCCGTTGAACAACTTAAGATCGTTTTTTTACAACAGTTTCGTGAATTCAACTTGTTCGAAATCCCATTATTAAGTGATGCAGAATTGAATGAGATCAAGATGAACTACCCAGGCCTCAGTTCATTGCTGAAAAATCCATCCCTGGAAAGGTTATTGAAAATCCCTTTTAATCTGGATAAAGCTGTACTGGTAGAAAAAGAAATACTTGAGACGGGAGTTAACTCAGAGATTGATTTCAAAAGGATCATGTGGGAATATGTTATCGAGAACAGGCAAAAAGAAGGAGATACTGCACGAAGGGAATTAAGAGGGGACGTATTTTCGGAAATAGCATTAAGGAGAGCTAAAGACATGACACCTTACACAAATGCAAATAATCTGGACATTAATGCTCTGACCGAATTAGTCAACGACAATATTGTTGAAAAGAATGCAACCGGAAATCAATTTGCAGCTTCACATGACATATATGAGGATTGGGCATTGACAAGGTATATTGAAAATTCATACCAGGAGTTTTTGCCATCTGGCAATACGGTTGAATCTTTTTTTATTTATATTGGATTTGCCCCGGCTATACGAAGAGCCTTTCGTATATGGATATCTGAGAAATTGCAGAAGGTAGATTACAATACAAATGAATTACTTCAACATATTCTTAGACATCAGACACTTCAGCATTATTGGAAAGATGAAATAATAATTGCAATCATGCAATCGCCGTATAGTGCCACTTTTCTAAACGATAATAAGGACTTGTTACTTTCGGACGATTTTAAACTTTTTAAAAGAACGGTATTGTTGCTGAATGTGGCCTGCCAGCAGCCTGACCTGTCCAATATTCAGGCATATAAAAAAAATGAAGATAAGCCGCAACTCTACCGAAGCTATAATTTGAAACCTGTTGGGCGAGGATGGGAAAATCTTGTCAATTTTATTTATGCCAATCTAAAGGAGTTAACAAGTCAGTATTCTTTAATAGTAAATTTTCTTCTTCAGTGGGAAAAGTCGATCGGAATATGGAATAGGGATCTTCCTGTAGAGGCAAGGAATGCCGGACTGATAATTATTGAATATTTCAAATATTCCCCTGCGCCTGATGCAGATGGTTATGTCCCCCGAAAAAAAGAAGTGACTGATTGCATACATCTACTATTTAAACTAACAAGTGTTGTACCGGATGAAGTACGAATACTTCTGGAAGCAGCTTTAAAGTTCAACAGGAAAGACAAGGATTCTGATACGGACGTAATTTCTGAAAAGATTATCAAGGAGGTATTATCAGGGTTTTACAGTACAGAGGTTTGTAAATTGTTTCCTGAACTTGTTTTGAAAATTGCGGAGAACGAATGGTTTTATTATAAGCCTACTGCCGAAGAATTGGTAAAAATGCTGGAAGGGTCACCATTTAAATCCATTCCAAGAGGAATGGATAAAGATGAAGAATTTGGAGTTAATCATAAGTCAATGCATATTTTTCCTGCAAGTCCATACCAGGTTCCTATTATTAATTTACTGTACAGTTCTACGGAAAAAACACTCGAATTTATTGTTAGGCTGTTTAATCATTCATTGGATGCGTTCCTGCAATCTGATTTTTTAGCAGAAGATTCTATAGTTTTCAACGCTGACTTGCGAAAAGAAGTTCACTTCAAATTACCGGATGGAACAGAGGTTACTCAAAAGGGAACATTGGCATTATGGCTAATGTTCAGGGGCACATTTATAGCTACTCCGTACCTTTTACAATCGGTATTAATGGCCCTGGAAAAATGGATGCTGCAAATGGCGGAATTCGCAAGCAAAAAAGAAACGACGGAAAAATTTCCGCATTTCAAAGAACGCTTGATGCTTGCTTATGATTATTTACTAAAAAATAGCAGATCAGTTGCTACTACATCTGTATTAGTCAGCGTTGCTACTGCGAATCCGGATCTACTTGCCGAAAAGATTTTACCAATATTTTCAGTAAAAGAATTCTATAAATGGGACTTGGAAAGATGCCACCACGAAAGTAGAGCTCTTGCACCGCTGGGCTCATCGTCATTCGGTGAATTTATTCAAAAAGAAAGGTATCAATCAAATCAGCTGCCGCATAGGAAAGAGCATCTTGAAGTGTTATTTTTAAAATTAAGTTTTGGGGCTTATGGAGGTAGCCTGATCAAAATTCTGGATGATTTTTATTCAGAGGATCCACAAGAAAATCACTGGAAGTTCTCACTGAACCGAATGGATAAACGAAAACTTCAAATAGTAAAAGAAGAAGTGAATGGGTTTATGGTAACAACCAAAATAGATGATGATTTATTGCCACAGGCAGAAGCTGTTCAAAGGCAAGTTGAAGAAATCGCTCCACTTAACCAGGGCTTAATGTGGGCACATAACAAGCTTGAAAATAAACCGGTTGACAACGATACTTTTGCACAGTGGCAAGTTCACTATAGCAGCATATTGTCTTCTACAATCTCCGGAGATCAGGCCAGGCTGTATCTTCAGCCAACTGTTATTGCGGCAGTTGGGATAAGAGATTATTACTATCAACTTTCACCAGATGAATTAAAATGGTGTACAAGCAGAATATTTCAGGTTGTAGATTATGAAATAAAAAGAAGCTTTAATCAATATGATATAGGATTAGACAGTCCTTACGGAGCATTTGAAAGTGGCCCTGCTTTCGTTGCGCTGTCAGACCTGGTGTATAAAAGTCCAGCAGATGAAATGGCCCACGCAAAGGAATTATTTTTTGTAAGTTTGGTATTCCTTCATGACAAACTCGACCGGGATACACTACTTGCAAAATTCAAAACGGATCTTTGGATAAATGCACCGGAATTTGCACTTGCCTGCATAACAGGCTTAATTAAGTACTCTGAGATCACAGACCTTAGAAGGCGTATCATTCATTCAAGCCACTGGCTGCAGGAAGGTATAAACGAGGAAAAAGAAAATTTCTTTAAAAGGAGTATCACAAGCATTGTCAAGTTCTTTAAAGAAATCCGCTCAATCGGCAAACCAGGAAGCAGAAGAAATAGGATTGCACAAAGGCAAAAATGGATCAATGAATATGAAAATACGCAGGCGGATATTATAAGTAAAGTAGTACAAGATAATCACACCATTGATTTTGATAAATTAAAATTTAATGAGTTACCTGCATATCTTTTATTTGAAGCTACTTCTCTAATACCAGCTACAACAATTATCCCCGTTCTTCAGCAATTTATTTCCTTAATGATAGCTTATATTAAGCATAACCTAAATGAAAAGAGCCATTTTAATGATGCTAAAATTCATTATGAATTATTGCAAAAATTCGAAAAGAACATTGCATCTTTCTTGTTAAATCAACCTATCGATATATCTCTTGAGAAATTTAAGGAGCTTTTTAGTTTAATGGTCAGGGAAAGCGAAGAGGTTTATTATCCACGCAAGGAAAAAGACTTTTTGGAAAGATGCCTGGATGAATTGATTTCCCAGGTAATAAATAACCATTCACTATCACAGAATTTCTGGCAACTCTGGCAATATTTTTCTCGGAAATTTCAAAACAAAGAAGTCCCATTTGCTGACAAACTTTTGTTGGACTATACCTATTGGAATACAGATGAGAAAAACTGGGCGCCATTAAAAAACAAGAAGACTTTTTATGAACCAATCATTCCTCATCTTACTGAATTTAAATCTTTTGTTAAGCTCTTATCTGGAGTTAGGTTTAAGGAACTTATGCCTGAAGGGTTATTGTGGTTATCAAAGTCATTAGGCAAACTTGATTTTGATGAAAAAAATCTGACGTATTTTACTGAAAAACTATCCATGGATATTTTTTATGATAAAGAGATCAGAGCGGTGATAAGAAATAATATAGCTTTAAGAGAAGCATTTATTAAAATTCTTGATAAACTTATTGATCAAAGCTCTTCTCCTGCGTTTCTTATCAGGGAAAGTTTTATTTCTTTAAATTAGATTTTTAAACTTTTTAGGTTGATTAAAATTGATTTAAAATACACAGTTTTGGTCCAGCACAAAATCAACTAAAATAACTAATAAGATACTTAGATTGGTAAGTGTATTTAGTGCAATAAATTGAGATTCATCTGCTTTAGTTGACTAAAAAATACCGGTTAATTATTTTAATGCCGCATTGTATTCTTTTGCATCAATAGCCGATTTCAACATCCTTAAAACAGCTTTTTCTGCAACCATTTTCACCTCTTCAATATCATACCAATTACCTTCATTTGTCTTGTATAATTTGCAGGAAAATTGCCCGTCATTATCGTCTTTTTTTGTAAAATTATATTCCTGTAAAACAGCTATGATACTGCCCAAAGCATTGGTCAATTCGTAAGGGCTAATCGTGTAATAAAACTGGCTGTTATCTTCTAAAGTAATTTGGTTGCTGAAAAGGTTCTTTAGGGCATCTCTCATAACACAATAATAAATTAATTGGCAAATGCTGCAAAACGAACTTATTCACATGGCTAAATTTTAGCAGCATATTGCTTGTAATTGGTATAAAATTTGTCCTATATCTTTTGGTAGATTGATAGTGAAAATGAATTTGTGGAAAGAGAAAAAATCTATGTAAGTAATTTTATTAATAGCTCTCTGGCTTTTTCTTTTATATGTTTCAAAGTATCTCCGAAACATATCCTCACAAATTCTTCAAGCATTAATCTTTATCAAGGCGTAATGTGCCGGGTCTTGCACATGGCAAGATGTACAAACGTTATACGTTTGGGTCATCTTGCCCTTCACTCGGAACTCGTTTCGGGTTTGTAAAAGATAATATAAACTGAATAAGAATTTTAAAAAATCAGAATATGAAGAAGCAGGAAAAAGAGGTGAGAAAAAAGATGGTTGTAGTTCGTATGAATGATAATGAATTTGAACAGATGGAAAAACTCAGAAAAAAAAGTACTGAAAGAAATCTCAGTAGCTATGTAAGGGAAGTGGTTTTGCAAAAGCCTGTTTTGATTAACTATCGTAACCAGTCGGCAGATGATTTTTTGAAAGAGATGCTGGGGCTAAAAAAAGAACTCAATTCGATTGGCAATAATTTTAACCAGGCGGTACACAAACTACATATCCTTGATAAGATACCTGAATTCAGGGTTTGGGTAAATCATTATGACGGATTACATCAGTCGCTTGTAAGTAAGGTGGAGGAAATAAAATTAAGGATGAATCAACTCTATGAAGAATGGTTGCAAAAATAACCATACCGAGAAGCATTGAAGCTGCACTGAATTATAACGAAAAGAAAGTGCAGAAGGGCACAGCTCAATGTTTACATGCTGCCAACTATTTGAATGAAGCAAAGAATATGAATTTCTACCAAAAAATGGATGGCTTTGAAAAACATAACAGGCTAAATAAAATGGCTGCTACAAAAACCCTGCATGTATCACTAAATTTTGACCCATCAGAAAAGCTGTCTAATAACAGGTTGATGGAAATTGCTAATGTGTATATGGGGAAAATTGGTTTTGGTGAACAGCCTTTCCTTGTTTACAAACACGAAGATGCAGGGCATCCACACATTCATATTGTCAGCACAACGATCAAAAATGATGGCAGCAGAATTAATACCCACAACATTGGAAGAAATCAATCTGAAAATGCAAGAAAGGAAATTGAACAAATGTATGGTTTGGTAAAAGCAGAACGGCATCAACAATTAATGAAGCCAGGCATCAAACCGGTGGATGTTGCGAAAGTCATTTATGGTAAGTCTGAAACCAAGCAGAGTATTTCCAATGTAGTGGGTGCAGTATTCAGTCAATACAAGTTTACTTCCTTGCCGGAGTTTAATGCTGCATTGAAACAATTTAATGTAGTTGCAGACAGAGGTAAAGAAGAAGGAAGGATTTTCAAAAACCGCGGGTTGGTATTTCGCATATTAGATGCAGATGGAAATAAGGTTGGTGTACCTATCAAAGCAAGTTCTATTGGTTGCAAACCAATATTGGATAATCTGGAGAAGAAATTTACTACCAATGAAATTGCAAGAGAGCCATTGAAACAAAGAACCAAAAATACTATTGATGAATGCTTACAATCATCACACAACAGTATAAAAAATTTAGTTACTGCTTTGCATCAAAAACAAATCTACACTGTACTAAGACAAAACGCAGAAGGAAGATTGTATGGTATCACTTTCGTGGACAATCAAAACAAAATTGTTTTCAATGGTAGTGATTTAGGCAAAGGATATAGTGCGGCTTCATTGCAAAGCAGACTTTCTACTGTCAGTGAAAATATTTTGACAAAAGATGAAACAAACAGCAGCGATTCCTCCGGCTCTTTACAAAATGGAATGATGCCTCAAAAACACCAAGAGAAAGCAATTGCAACTACTTCTAAAAATGAAGGCTTATTGGATATACTTCTATCCGCCAAAGAACAATATGATAATATATCAACCAATCTGTTGAAAAAGAAAAGAAAGAAAAAGAAGAAAAATCGTGATTTCTAAAATTTAAAATAAATACTATGTCACTTACAGGAGAGAATGAACAGGGGCTGCGAAAGATAGTTGACCTGACAAGATTTGCAAGCATCTTTATTTTGCTGCTGCATTTTTATTATTACTGCTATGCAGCATTTAAACAATGGAAAATAAAAAGTACCATCACCGATAGGCTTGTGATGAATATCATGCACACCGGTTTATTCAGTAATCAATATACTTCCAAATTTTTAGCGATTGGATTATTGGTGATTTCTCTGTTGGGGGCACAAGGCAAAAAAGATGAAAAAATCAACCGGAGAAGTATTGCTGCTTATTTACTGATTGGCTTGTTGCTTTTCTTTGGCAGTAGTTTATTGTTTGGATTAAATTATTCTGTTGAAAATATTGCCATCATTTATATGATTGTAACCGGCATTGGTTTTTTACTTATCCTGGCTGGTGGTAATTTACTCAGCCGTTTAATCAGGCT
>DATCFI010000054.1:0-13830 GCA_036509585.1 Hanamia sp.
CTATCGGTAATTTCCATATATCCGTCTTCATCAATCGTGCTAACGTCACCGGTTTGAAACCAACCGTCTTCCGTAAAATTTTCAGTGTTGTTTGTTTTAAAATAGGAACTCACCACCCACGCACCTTTTACCTGCAACTCGCCCATGGCCTTTCCGCCCATTTTGGATCCGGAATAGCAATTACGGCTGCCTCTTTTATTTTTGGATGCGCCATCAATGCCGATTCCAACGCTACGCTTGATATCCACTCACCACCACTTTTTATCAGGTCTTTGGTTCTATCGGTGATTTCCATATATCCGTCTTCATCAATCGTAGCCACATCACCGGTCTGAAACCAACCATCTTCCGTAAAATTTTCAGTGTTGTTTGTTTTAAAATAAGAACTCACCACCCACGCGCCTTTTACCTGTAACTCACCCATGGTCTTTCCATCCCAGGGTGCTATGGAGCCATCTTCAGTTACGATGCGTAACTCTATTCCGGGGAAAGGAATACCTTGCTTCGCCCGGATTTTAAGTTTTTCTTTTCCCGATAGTTGTTCATGTTTTGGCTGTAACCGACTGGCGGTACCGAGCGGTGATGTTTCTGTCATTCCCCATGCATGCATTCCTTTTAAGCCAAAATCCTTTTCAAAATTCTCAATTAGGATTGCAGGTAGGGCCGAGCCTCCAACCGTAAATTCTTTAAGCGCTAACTTCTCTTTCGGAGGATTCTTTTTCATCGCTTCATACACTCCCAGCCATATTGATGGAACGCCATTGGCTAAAGTCACTTTTTCTTCTTTAAGAATTTTAATGATGGCATCAGGTTGCAAATTGCAGGATGGCAACACCATATTTGCGCCGGCCAGGACGCACATGTACGGAGCGCCCCACGCCATCACATGAAATTGTGGAACGATTAATAGATAGGTATCGCTACTGCTGCAATTGGCTGCATTTGGGGAAAGAATGGTAGATGCATGCAAAAAAGTAGATCGATGAGAATACAAAACACCTTTTGGCAGGCCGGTCGTTCCGCTGGTATAGCACATACCGCACGCGTCATTTTCATCTAATACGGGCCATTCAAAATCATGCGTTTGTTCCGCAAGCAAATCTTCATAATGAATGATATTGGATAAAGTGGTCTTGAAATCTTTCGGTGCATTTATAATTATAAAGTGTTCCACCGTTGCAAGCAGCGGTGCAATTTTTTCTAAAAGCGGCGCCAGCGTAGCATCCACGAAAATGACCTTATCCTCTGAATTGTTGATGATGTATTCTGTTTGCTGGCTCGATAACCTGATGTTAATCGTATGGCAAACAGCTCCCATTCCGGAGATGGCGTAATAGAGTTCTATATGTGCCCCGTGATTCCAGGCAAAGGTGCCTACCATATCTCCTTCGGTGATTCCTAATTTTTTTGTCAATGCATTGGCTAGCTGCTTGCAGCGTTGATACATGTCGCCAAAACTGTATTCATGGCGCGTTCCATCCGGCAGATAGGTGATAATTTTTTTATGATGAAAAACATTATTGCCATATTCAAGAATGGTATTGGTCGTTAGCGGGTAATTCATCATTAATCCTTTCATGGCAAAATGTTTTTTTATTATTAAAAACGTAATTGTTTCAAAATGAATAAATGGTTTTCATTTCAAGGGTTAAGGTATTTCTATCTGTTTTAACGCAGGTTGGCGGATTGGTAAATTGCTGGGTAAATATATTGTTTATTAAAACGACTTTCGGAAAAATAAAAATTGTTTTTTTGTCTACCTGACAGTAGGTAGGTTAAACGATTCAAGGGCCAAGTTTTGAGCGGTCCTCATTCCTACAGCGTTTGTGTCTACGCTAAAATGCGCCACTTCTTCTTTGCAATAGTTTTATTCCAAACGACTTTAGTAAAAAAGCGTTTTAAGAAATTGACTTTATTTAAATCCGCGGTCTGACCTGCGGTACCGACCGCTCACATATCCCCTAAATAAAAATCATTGTTGTTTATTGCTTTACTGTCTTTGTGGTGACAGCTATTTTCACGTGATAAGAGGAAATAGCTGTCAACGGCGGCAGAAAACTCTTTTACTTTCCAATCCTGTACAATCTTCCCTGGTCAGTAACAGCATAGAGCGCGCCATCTTTGCCTTGAGTAATATCTCTGAAACGCTGCCCCTCATCGGCAAGCAACCTTTCTTCTCCCACTACTTTGTTGTTTTTAATAACGAGCCGGTCTATGTGGGTAGCACTCAGTGAACAAACAAATAAGTTGTTTTTCCATTCAGGAATGGCATCGCTGCTACAGAAGGTAATGCCACTTGGCGATATCACGGGATCCCAATAATACACAGGTTGTTCCATGCCTTCTTTTTGCTGAATGCCATCGCCAATTGTTTTGCCGTTATATTCAAGAGAGTAAGTAATGATGGGCCATCCATAATTTTTGCCTGGATGGATGAGATTGATTTCATCGCCTCCGCGAGGGCCGAATTCAGATTCCCAAAGATCGCCTGTAGCGGGGTTAAGGGCGAGGCCTTGAACATTTCTATGTCCATAAGAATATATTTCGGGTCTTGCATCACCCTGGTTGATAAAAGGATTGCCCCTAGCAGCTTTCCCATCAGTTGTGATGCGGATAATTTTTCCGAGAGATGAATTAAGGTATTGCGCCTGCGGCCTTGTTGCTATGTCAGAACGCTCGCCCGTACTGAAAATAATATTCCCCGTCTTATCAAAAAGAATGCGTCCTCCGTAATGTAGTGTGCTGTTATGCGCTGGTGTAGCACGATAGATCACTTTTACGTTTTGAATGGTTTTTTCATCGTCGGCTAATTTTCCTTTGCCAACCGCAGTAAGATTTCCATCGGGTTGTTTTTCAGAAAACACAAAATAGACCATCCGGTTCTTTACGAAATCAGGATCAATCGTAACCCCTAACAAACCGCCTTGTCCGGAAGAATTCACTTCGGGAAATCCGGTGATGGGGGCGCTCAATGTTCCATCCAGCGCCGCTATGCGCATGTCTCCATCCTTTTCGGTAATGAGGAACCGTCCATCGGGAAGAGGGGTGATGCCCCATGGACTATGCAATCCTTCACTCAATATTTTCACTTGGTAAGCCATGGTTGTTTTTACTCCGGCGATTCGGGTTTGCCCTGCAAACGCGGGTTTGTAATCCGTATTTGGCTTTTTGGTCTCTACAGATGGATACCTAGTATCCAATGATGAGGGCGCCTGTACAATTCTGGTTGCAGGCGAGCTACATGATGAAAATACGATTGCGATTATTGCACCAATGCGGGTTAATTGCGTAGCCATAATATTTATTTTAGTGGTAAAACATAAAGTGTTTAAGATAAGGATTATTTTAATAGAAAGAGTGAAAAAATCGTTAATGGTAATCGGCCTTGCGGGCAGGAATTTATTGCGCCCGATACACTACCAAAGTGCTGGGATAATTATTGATACATCGTTGGCAACCGAAAGTGATTGCCAAACCAGGAAGGTTTCGACAGAGTCACTATAAATTACAAGTCCGGAAATAAACCTTCTTGGTTTTCACTCAATTTACATTTAAAACTATCAGCTTTCTTCGGCGAACTTGTCTAAAATAGAAAATAAGATCTTCCTGTTATTTTCAATCAAACTTCGATTTGCTAAAATTTCATTTTCGGATTGAATATATTTCGCATTTACGAACTCCTGCCTTCCATTGTCAAGCATTTTTTCCAGGGTTTGCTCAGTCGTTTCGAGATGAAACTGGAGCCCTAATATTTTATTTAAAAGAAATGCCTGGTTGTTGCAGACTTCAGACTGTGCGAGGCGAATGGCGTTCTTCGGCAAGTCAAAAGTATCACCATGCCAGTGAAAGACAGTGGGCTTTTCATCTACATTGGAAAATAATCCCTTTTGTATGGCATCAGGAGTTAATTCAATAGGAAACCAACCGATTTCTTTATAAGTATTCTGATAAACTTTTGAGCCCATCACGTCTGCGAGTAATTGCGCGCCGAGGCAAATGCCAATGATTGTCTTCTCCGCCTGAATGGCTTTTTGGATAAATTGTTTTTCTGCTGCAAGCCACGTTATTTCTTCTTCATCGTTTACGCTCATTGGACCACCCATGATGACCAGCCAATCAATATCCGTCAGGCTGGGAAGTTTGAAATCTTCATAAAATTTAGTAGCTGTAAGTGAATGCCCGTGCTTATTACACCATTCCTCAATATTGCCTGGGCCTTCAAAGTGAACGTGCTGAAAATAGTGTATCCTTAACTGTTTCATATTAAATCGGATATAAAAAATTATTCAACGATCTTTTCTGCTTCACGCAGTTTTGTTCCGATCTGTCCTGTGATGATATGCCAGAACATAACGAAATCGCTGCCCAGGCTGTATAGTGGATAAACAAATGTGGCGGGTTTGTTTTTTTCAAAAAAGAAATGCCCGAACCATGCAAAGCCGTATCCGCAAAGCGGGATAATAACAAACCAAAACCATTTGCCGGTAATGATACCTAATATAAGACAAACAAAAATTAATAATGTGCCGGCGAAGTGTAAAACTCGGCTTGTGGGGTTTTTGTGCTCCGTGAGATAGTATGGATAAAAACTCCAAAATGTTTGATATTTTTTTTCCATAGTTAAAATTAGAATTTTATTTTGTGCGCAGCAATTCTAAATTTTTTATTTCCGCTAAAGACCCCAATATATCTTCCAACTTATTTTTAGGAATGCCGGCTTCAATGATACAGAACAGCTGCATTTCATTTTTATGAATCGTGCAATTGTATTGTTTCAATATGCGCATGACGTCATTCATTTCGGTGTAATTAAAATGCAACTCGTAATTCACCTCAACCGCTTTCTGTACCACCGGTGTGCATTGTAAAACCAATGAGGCCGAAGTTTTATAGGCGTTGATTAATCCGGGAACGCCCAGTAAAGTTCCTCCGAAATACCGGACAACTACAATCAACATATCGGTTAGACCTTTCGAATCTATTTGTCCTAAAATTGGTTTTCCGGCGGAGCCTGAAGGTTCGCCATCATCACTTGATCTGAATTGATTTCCGTCGATTCCTGTTCTGTAGGCAAAACAATAATGCACCGCCTTTGGATGTTCTTTTTTAAATTCCGACAAAATCTTTTTGAGCGCGTCTGGATTTTTAAACGGAAAGGAATAAGCTAAAAATTTGCTCCCTCTGTCTTTAAATTCCGCTACGGCGCTGCTTTCTATCGTTAAATAATAATCCATAATTTTTAAAAAGATTTTTGCGCTTCAATGCCTCTTCACGCTTTTCCAATGTTGGCAAAGATTGATTTTTTTTAGCAGACATTTTGAACGTAGAAGAAGTTTAAAAAATCAGGATCAGGCTAAAGATTGGGGTATCTCAGTAAAAGGACAAATAAGTCGGACTTATATTTTGTTTAAAATTGAAGTGTTTGTAGTCGGAAGCCACGGATAGCAAAAGTTGTGGTATTTGAGAATTCTACAGGGGAAGGTATTGGCTAATTAATTTTTTGATGGGCTAGTAACGCATTTTGGTAATGTTTTATTCGATGGTACTTAACCGAGAAATTTATTGAAAATAGAAAGCTCCGTAGGAGCGGAATGTTAAAAAAGATCAATCGTAATACAATTTGTTCTAAATGAATTTGTTTTATTTCCAAATCGCACGCTTGGGATATTTTGTGGTACGATTATCCTGTAATCCAAAATGAGTTTGAAAAAATCCGGATTGCAAATAGTAATATTGTGGTGACAGCAGACAAACAAAAAATGCAAAAAATGATTTTTGAAAACACCCTTGAATTTGGACAGGCATTGGATAATAAAGATGCGTTGAAAAGTTTTAGAGAACAATTTTATATTCCTTTAATGCATGGGAACGAGAGCATTTACTTTAACGGAAATTCGCTGGGGCTGCAACCGAAATCGGTACAGGAATATTTATTGAACGAATTGGAAAACTGGGCCAACTACGGCGTAGAAGGTCATTTTCATGGTAGAAATCCATGGGTAAATTATCATGATGCATTCCCAAAAAAACTTTCGCCAATTGTGGGCGCATTGCCGGAAGAAATTGTAGTGATGAATCAGTTAACGGTTAACCTGCATTTGCTGTTAATCACCTTTTACCAGCCTGATAAAAATCGCTATAAAATTATCTGCGAAGAAAAAGCATTCCCTTCGGATCAATATGCTATTCAGTCGCATTTAAAATTGCATGGTTTGGAATTCACCGACGCGTTAATCGAATTGAAACCAAGGGAGGGTGAGTATGATATTAGAAATGAAGATATCCTTTCTGCGATTCAGGAAAACAAAAATGAACTGGCATTGGTGTTCATTGGGGGAGTTAATTATTATTCAGGACAGGTTTTTGATATGAATTCAATCACTAAAGCAGCTCATAACGCAGGTGCTGTTTGTGGATTTGATCTTGCGCATGCCGTAGGTAATATAGAATTAAAACTGCATGATTGGGAAGTAGATTTTGCGGCGTGGTGTTCTTATAAATATTTGAATTCAGGCCCGGGAGGAATTGGGGGTGCGTTTATACATAAACGTTATATAGCTGATAAATCACTTCTAAGGTTAGCCGGCTGGTGGGGAACGGATAAGCACGAGCGGTTTCAAATGAAGAATGAATTTAACCCAATTCCTACTGCTGAAGGCTGGCAGGTGAGTAATACGCAGGTTTTGAATATGGCGGCTCATTTGGCGGCGCTTGATATGTTTGAAAAAGCTGGGTTTGAAAACATCATTCAAAAAGGAAAATTGTTTAGTGCTTACCTGCTTTTTATTTTGAATGAAATTAATAATACTTCTTCGGAAAAAGTGCTGGAAATCATTACGCCACAGGCAGAAAATGAACATGGCTGCCAGGTTTCAATGCTCGTAGCTGAAAATGGCAGAAAGCTTTTTGAATTTTTAAATAAGAATGGAGTGATAGCAGACTGGCGCGAGCCGAATGTGATACGTGTAGCACCCGTGCCGCTCTATAACTCTTTCGAAGAGGTGTTTCGTTTCGGAGAAATCATAAAGACGTTTTTGAATGAAAAAAATAATATCAAAATTGGTAACTAAAAATGTACAAACTTTCCCATTTTACGGAAAAAGATGAAGAGATAGTTCTTGGATTCATGCAACAAAATTCTTTTGCTTTTGTTACAGGTATATTGGATGGCTTTCCGGTGGCCACCCATATTCCGCTGGAAATAAAAAAGCAAAATGATCATTTGGTATTGACAGGCCATATCATGAAAGAAACGGATCATTACAAAGCGTTTGTGCAAAATGAAAATGTGTTGATAATTTTTTCCGGTCCGCATTGTTATGTAAGCGCGAGTTGGTATGTTACTAAAAATGTGGCTTCCACGTGGAATTATATGGATGTTCACGCCAGAGGTAAATTGACCTTTACGGATGATGAAGGAACTAAACGAATTATTGAAAGTCTTACAAATAAATATGAAGCGCATGACAGCGAAGCCGCGTTTCATAAAATGCCCGCTGAATATGTTACTGGTGTATCAAAAGCAATCATTGGCTTTCATATTGAAGTGGATAGTTTGGAAAATGTTTTTAAATTGAGCCAGAATAAGGATGAGGTAAATAAGAAGAAAATCATTGAGCATCTGGAGAAATCAAATGGTTATTTTGAAAAAGAGATTGCAAAGGAGATGACGCTTCGCGCTTTGACAGGCTCAGCATGACATCAAGAAATAAATTTAAATTATGAACAGAAAATATATAATAGAGCAGATAAAAGAGAAAAGTTCTTACTTATGTGTTGGGCTGGATACAGATATAAGTAAAATTCCTGAACACCTGCAATCGCATCCGGATGCGGTTTTTGAGTTCAATAGGCAAATTATTGATGCAACGAAAGATTTGTGTGTCGCTTATAAAATCAATACTGCGTTTTATGAAGCAGAAGGTCTTAAGGGCTGGGAAGCAATGGAAAAAACGGCTAATTATATTCCGTCAACCCATTTTAAAATTGCGGATGCCAAGCGTGGTGACATCGGAAATACTTCTCACCAATATGCGAAGGCTTTTTTCGAAACAATTCCTTTTGATGCGATTACCGTGGCGCCTTACATGGGCAGCGACAGCGTAAAACCGTTTTTGGATTATGAAAATAAATGGGCGATTATTTTGGGGCTTACAAGCAATGAAGGAAGTAAAGATTTTCAACAGCAACGGGTAAACGAAAATTTCTTATATGAAGAAGTGATTAAAAAAACTGCAGAGTGGGGAACCGAAGAAAGCCTAATGTATGTAGTAGGCGCTACAAAAGCCGAGGATATTTCTGCTATTAGAAAAATAGTGCCCAATCATTTTTTATTGATTCCCGGTGTTGGTTTTCAGGGCGGCAACCTGGGTGAGGTTTCTAAAAATGGGCTGACGGATGATTGCGGTCTTTTAGTAAATGTTTCGCGCGCTATCATCTACGCGGGAAAAAAGGAGAACTTCGCGGAAGAAGCCAGGGCAATCGCGATGGAATATCAAACTGAAATGCGGCAATATCTCGGCTTCTGATGAAAATTGATTCCTACTGAACAGAATTTTGTTCCTACTGCCGGGCTGAATAAAAATTCGTCTTAAAAGTTGGTTTACTGTCAGGAAAATATTATTCAATAAAAAAATTGTTCGGATACAATTTTACTGCCTTTCAGTTCGTAGAGCATTATCTCGTTCAATTGTATTCTACCGTGTCCCTTCACCGTGACATAAGCGAAGGTGGGTTAGTGCGTTTAGATTCATGATCGATTGTATGAGATAGGATAGACAAATAAAATCAGCCATTTTTTCTTCTAAGTAAAAGCACTTTATTTTATCGCAGCAATTTTCTGATTAATCGCAAATAATCTTTTAAACGAAAACTTAACTTTGGTTTTAAGAATGCTGAAATAAAATGTTAGTTTGTATCTTTCGTTGCTGTCACAGTAAAACAACAAATATCAATGAATGCTATTCAACAATAAATCAATAAACGAGTAAACCATTTCCGCATGTCACAAGACCTTTTTCAATCGCCGGATTATTTTAATGTTGATGAACTTCTTACCGACGAGCATAAGCTCATTCGAGAATCAGTTCGTAACTATGTGAAAAAAGAAATCTCGCCTATTATAGAGGACTATGCGCAAAGGGCTGAATTTCCTCAACAAATTGTAAAACAGTTGGGCGACCTGGGTTGTTTTGGTCCTACAATTCCCCAGGAATATGGTGGTGGCGGTTTGGATTATATTTCTTACGGATTGATGATGCAGGAATTGGAACGCGGTGACAGCGGCGTTCGCAGCACGGCGAGCGTGCAGGGCTCATTGGTGATGTTTCCCATTTATGCGTATGGAAGTGAAGAACAAAGAAGAAAATATTTACCAAAGCTGGCCAGTGGAGAATGGTTGGGATGTTTTGGGCTTACCGAGCCGGATCATGGAAGCGACCCGAGTGGCATGTTGAGTAATTTTAAAGACGCCGGAGATCATGTTATTTTAAACGGCAGTAAAATGTGGATCAGCAATGCACCTTTCGCGCAAGTCGCGGTAGTGTGGGCTAAAGATGAATCAGGGGAGATCCATGGATTGATTTTGGAAAGAGGAATGCAAGGGTTTACGACACCAACTACTCACGGCAAATGGAGCCTGCGCGCAAGCGCTACCGGCGAATTAGTTTTTGATCACGTAAAAGTGCCGAAAGCAAATATTTTACCCAATATCAAAGGGTTGAAAGGTCCCCTGAGTTGTCTTACCAAAGCGCGCTACGGTATTGCCTGGGGCGGGGTTGGCGCGGCAATGGATTGTTATGATGTGGCATTACGTTATTCAAAAGAAAGAATTCAATTCGACAGGCCTATTGCCGGATTTCAATTACAACAAAAGAAACTTGCGGAAATGATCACTGAAATTACCAAAGCACAATTGCTCAACTGGCGTCTTGGCGTATTGATGAATGAAGAAAAAGCAACACCAGAGCAGGTGAGTATGGCCAAAAGAAATTCATGCGAGATAGCGGCAAACATTGCCAGGGAGGCACGCCAAATCCTTGGTGGAATGGGTATTACAGGAGAATACCCTATAATGCGGCACATCATGAACCTTGAAAGTGTACTTACTTATGAAGGCACTCATGATGTACATTTGTTGATAACAGGGATGGATATCACAGGAATCAATGCATTCAAATAGCTGATTCATTTGTTACAATCGATTTCTTTGGCTTTCTACTTTTTATAAAAATGAGAGTGTGTCTTACTTTCAGCTTATTTTCTATCGCGATTTTAGATGGTTCTGTTTTTGTTTGGAGAGATAAGAATTATTTTAAATTTCTTGTGCGTAAAAGGTACACAATGAACCTGCCCAAACCACTCATTTCTTACTTTTTCCGTTTATATTTGCGCCCTCAGCAAATTTATTGACTATTATGAGTTTTGAAAATTATGTGATTCCCTACCAGATTGATGAGCGTTACAAGAGAAAAGTGGCTTATTTTTCAATGGAATATGCCATTGATCAGCCTTTGAAGATTTATAGCGGAGGACTTGGATTTCTTTCGGGATCTCATTTGCGCAGCGCATACGAATTACGTCAGAATTTAATAGGCATCGGTATTCTGTGGAAAGAGGGTTACTACGACCAGGCAAGAAACCAGGATCAGACATTAAAAGTAGTATGGATAGAAAAAATCTACAATTTTCTTGAAGATACCAAAATCCGGTTTCAGATCAATATTCACGATCATCCGGTTTGGGTAAAGGTTTTGTACCTGAATCCTACGACATTCAATACAGCACCGCTTTTCTTGTTGAGCACGGATGATCCCGAAAATGATTACGTGTCTCGGACAATATGTCACAGGCTTTACGATGGAAATGCTGCTACCAAGATGGCTCAGTTTATTTTACTTGGAGTAGGAGGTGCAAAGTTGCTTGATATGATGAACTACGACCCGGAGTTGTATCATCTTAACGAGGCGCATGCTGTAAGCGCCGCATTTTATTTATACCAAAAATTTGGAAATTTAGAAGATATCAAAAAACGATTGGTGTTTACGACGCATACACCGGAAGAAGCAGGCAATGAGAAACATGATATTTATTTGTGTGAAAAAATGAGTTATTTCTGCGGTATGCCGCTTGATAAAGTCAGGGATATTACCGGAATCACCGATGACTTATTTAATCATTCTCTGGCTGCTTTGCGTTTTGCTCATCTCGCTAATGGGGTATCGCAATTGCATGGCGAAGTAAGCCGGCAAATGTGGAGTAAATACGAAAGTATCTGCGAAATAAAAGCCATTACCAATGCGCAAAACTGGAAATATTGGGCTGATAAACAATTGTACCGGGCGCGCCAGGAGCATAATGATGACTGGTTTGACGATCGGAAAAAGCATTTGAAACAACGCGGCCTGGCCATAATTGCTGATCAGACTGGCAAGTTGATGGATCCTAACGTGCTTACGATCGTTTGGGCGAGAAGGTTTGCGGGGTATAAAAGAGCTGAATTATTGACGAGAGATCATAAGCGCTTTGAAGCTTTACTAAATAATCCCAAATATCCCATTCAGATTATTTGGGCCGGAAAGCCTTACCCACTTGATTATCCTGCTATCAACGATTTTAATCACCTGGTAAACCTTAGCAAACAATACGACAATGTCGCTGTATGTGTCGGTTATGAATTGGCATTGAGCAGGCGCTTAAAACAGGCCGCTGATGTATGGCTTAATAATCCCAGGGTGCCAAGAGAAGCGAGTGGTACCAGCGGCATGACTGCTGCAATGAACGGTGCGGTAAACCTAAGCACTAATGACGGATGGATATGCGAATTTGTTAATAATGGCAATAACGGTTTTGTGGTGCCACCGGCAGACTACATGAATATGCATGTGGAAGAGCAGGATAATTATGATATGGACCAACTTTATGATATCCTGGAAAATGAAATATTACCGCTTTATTATAATGATTCTGAAACCTGGAGACAAATCGTAAAAAATGGCATGAGGGACGTTCAATTTGCATTCGGTAGTAACAGGATGGTAGAAGAATATTATGACATTCTTTATAAATAGAAACAATAGTGAAGTTACGCTGGAATTGTAAGTGTTAAAGCACTAAACGAACATATAACGGCAATTCCATTTAGGCTGAAATATTTTTAGAGGCTGTCTCAAAAGGACAGCCTCTTTATTTTATTTTCAGAAAAGCAGTGCACTTTATTCATATTGTCACTGTATAAATTAAGTCAAAACGAGGCAACAAGAAAGGATGTTTTTTTGTCTTATTAGTATGGCAAAGAAATCAACCGTAGTTTTTAAAACCCACGCACCAAACCAGGGCATGCTGTTACCGCCTTGTCTGGATGAACTCATTGCACAAGACCATCGGGTGCGTGTAGTAGCTGATGTTAATGATAAAATAAGTTAGAAGCCAATGCCAATAAATACACTTTCGTCTGGGGCAATATCTATAATTAAAAAGAGGCTGAATCAAATTTGTTTTTGAGACAACCTCTTTTGTATTCAGTCCTATCGATAAAAAATGATTGATGATATTTTGAAAGCGGCACAGTAAAATAACAAATAATGCAAAATCTGATTCACTTTTGCAAATTTTCTTTGAACCCAAATTTTGCAGTAGAACTATCCTGTAAGACTCAATGGCAGTTTTGTATTTTCAATAAAAGTGAAAAGACTGTCATACCACTGCCTTCTTTGTAGGGGAACAGACATTTTCAGTTTATTGCTTTCTATCCAGGAACCAACTGCAAAGCAGTTGAATCTTAATGTGGCAAGTGTAGGGCTGGGCTACTTTTGAAGCGTCACCTGTCGGAATAAACTCATTAAATTATAAGCTACCATGACAAAGCGCATGGCTGTTTCTGTGGCACAAAAATCATCCATGCAAAAACCCTGAACCCCAAAATCTTCTTTTAATTCTTTTATCCTGTTTTCTGCGTCCCCTCTACGTTTATGCTGTTCCCAAATTTCATTTGCCGGTAAACTTTGATTGGTAACAAAAGCATGGTAACGGGTTTTGAAAACTTTATCCCTATCAATATCCTCTAACTTAAAAAGACTGGTTAGCTTCTTGCCTGTTGTTCTTTTACGTACTTCTTCCTGTTGCTTAATAACAACTACTCTTCTGGGTTTGCTCCAACTGCCTTGTTTATATTCTATTTCTGCAATCCAAATACCCATACCGAGTGCCTGCCAGTTTTTAATGCCATAAATAGTGCCTTGGAGCCTGGCATAAAGTTTACAAGACATCACATAAGCTATCTGTTTATCTTCTATAAATTTCATAATTGTTTCACTGCAAAAACCACTGTCTACTCTAAACAAGCCTACTTTTTTATTGGTAAGAATTCTAAATGTTTCTTCTAAAAAATTGATACAATTGCTACTGCTACCTGTATTACCACTTCGATTCCAGCAATTGACTACCATTCTTATATCGTTTACAAAAGCAAACAACGGATGATGGCTGTTGCGGCCACGTTTGGTGGGATTATAGCCTCTCTTACTTCCTTCCTGTTCTCCATACCGGGTGATTACACTGCTATCTACATCCAATGTATAATTATCAAATTGTAACTGCTCAAAAAACCATTTGTTCAATTCTATAAATAAACAATGATTAAGGGAAGGCGTGAATTTTTTGAAGAACCTTCCAAAGGTAGTACCGGATGCTACCCGTTTCCAACCAAAGATCTGACGAAGCACTTCATCTAAGCGAACAACGGCTGTGTGGCTAAATCTGAAACACCCTATCCATATACTTACCCAAAAACTTTCTATGATGCTTATTGAATCTATACTATTGTTGCTCTTG
>DATCFI010000055.1:0-8876 GCA_036509585.1 Hanamia sp.
AAAAAAGTTATACCGCCGCCAAAAACAAGAAAGATGGCACTCCCTCCTTTTCAAACCCAATTTGCATTTTGAGTGTTTATATGGCTTCTGTCATTATTTTTGGATTATTGTTGTCTTATCTCGGACAACAATAATTATTTACCTTAAAAGCACTAAACCGGTTTACATTTATTGATAACTTTCTAGTCGGGACTTTCCTATTCTTATTCGAATCGTCACCGAATCGTTTGAAACCTAATTCTTCAGGCGAGCACGAGTTTAAAATAAAAACATCAGTTTTAAATTGCCTTCTTGCATCTCTTTTAGAAGGATAAACTCTATTAGTATCCTGTCCAAAACTTTTAATGCTGATTATCAGGCAAATTATTAAAGCAAATCTTTTCATAACATTCTTTTTTTGAGTTTTATATCCTCTAAGACACATTTGTGCAATTATAGGATGGTAAATAAATTCCACTCTATCATTTATCTTATTTATTATAAATTTTACAACGTTTGTTGATTACGGTAAATTTATTAGAAGCCGCGACTAAATATGTCTCGTGTTAGAAGGAAAAAGCTTACCTTTTTTATTAGAATTCTGTTCATTTAAATTAGTGAAAATTCAAAACTAAATGTTCTAATCACGATTTAAACCCTGCCAATCCACCATTTCACTCATGGAAATCCACCAAACATTTCATGAAAAAACTTTCCATTCAATTTTATATCTTTAGGGAATGACTTCCATCGCCTTAATAGATGATCATAAAATTTTCTGTGATTCTTATTAACGGTTTTGAAGGATTTTCTGTAGCTGGTGTTTGACGAGCTTGTCTGAGATGTAGTACAGAACTTGGGAAGAAACAGTGAAGCAACAAATATCCACTTTTTCTATTTTTAATTTACTACAATAATAGAGTCAATAACCAGTGGAGCGGGTTATGATTGCGCGGAAGCTTCTTTACGAAACATAAGTGCTGTCTTTATTAAAAGTGTAGTATATTTTACATTTGATTGAATTTTGAGGATTGAATTCAAATCGGTTTTCTCATATCTTCTCATGGTTTGGAAAGCATGCTGCAACTAAAATTAAAAATTACATTTTGAACAATCTTTTTGAAAGTATTTTTTTATAGTAGAGCAACAAATATTCGGAATTTTCATTTTGAATTATTTAATTGACCAATGAAATTATCTGGAAATATTGATCGCGATTGGGAAGATTTGCACTGAACTTGTGCAAGAATAGTGGAACAACCCCACCTGACTGCGTTTTTCGGGCAGGAAATAAACCTGATTTCTATTTTTAAGTGTAACAGGAAACCATAAACGAAAAAACAAGCATGGCTCCGATTTCCGGGAAAACTTAAGATCAAGTAGTGAAGTTTGTTCCTGGGAGAAGCACAAGTGGACAATTGACTATTGGCAACATTTAACCCTGCGCCAGTTAGGGATGAAAAGCACGTCAACCCTGCCAATGTTGTGCGTTCGTGCTTACTCTTTATGGGATTTTTTGCAATGCTCTTATTTTTATTATAGACATGACAAGATTTTTTCTTGTCATGTCTATAAATCCATATCAGCGATTATTTTGCAATCTAATCTTTAAAAGGTTTGGGAGGAGAACAAAGGATTATTTCTTTAGGGAGATGAAGTGCATCTAACTCAACAAAAATCTTGGTTACTATTCGCTCTGCCCAGGCACGTTTAATGACTTGTTCAATTTCTGGTTCCCGTGCTTTGAATTTTATACCTCCATCTTCAGTATCAAGAATAAAACCTTCAAAGTCACCAAAACGATCATAAATAAGTTCAGTAACTTTTCCAATGTATTCAATTTCTTCATCACAAGATTTTTTTTGATCTTTTGGCCTAAAAGGAACTCCATTGAATGAAGGTTTGATACTGGCAGAATTACCTCCCAAACCGTCAATCCTTGCAGATATATACAAGATATACCTTTGCAACACAGGATACCAGCGATTAGACGGTAGCATTTGTTGCAATCTCCACTTCATAATCGCTAAAGTATTTTCTTCCGATAGTAATATCTTGTCTCCCGTTGTCACCGGAATTTTCACTTCAAAAGAGCCAACTGCATAGCGCCAGCTAAATGAACCATTAGTATTTTGATCTTGCGTTCCCTTTACTAATACCATATCAGCCTTTGCCTGCTTTTCCTTCCCCTTATTTGCTGGCTGGTAACCTTCCATACTATGAAGGCTGGCTGGTCTATTTATCGGGGGCGGCGGTGTGTACGATTTTGAAGACATCCTGCGTACCAATATGGTAAAGCTCTGGCCGGTAAATACCTTACCCGGGGGAAGGTCAACGGTGAAAAGCCCCGCAAAGTTTTCTCCCGTGCCGGAAGGAATGGGTATATAACTAAGGCCTTTGGACACGGCCAGCCTGATGGTGTGGCTGTCCGCAACTGTTAAAGGATTCGTACTGTAAAACTGGCTGGCTAATTTGATCACATCAGCGACGTTTACTTGTGGCCAGTAAATGGATGCAACAGAGCCGTCGGGGACGGCCCCCCAATCTATCACCAGTTCATCGGGCAGCACAACAACCTGTGTTCCTCCCGGTGCTACTATCAGGCCGCTCGGGCGGCAGTCAAAAGTTTGCGGAATGCGGTGCGTTTCTGCCGGGCCGGGATTATCAGATAAAGTTACCTGTAGGTTTCGTTGTGCAAGCTGATCCCATGATAAGGGTGAAGAACCCTGCGGAATAGGCGCATCGTCATAGCCAATCTCCGCTACCAGGCAATTGTGTGTGCCCACCAGCAGGGCCTGCACTGGTTGGCTATTAATAATATTATTTTGATCGTACACATTCAGGAAACAGCCATAATATTGATAAATTTCATCCTGGTGATCAGGAATTGTAATGTCGCGGATATTCGGCCCCCCGGTTGCATAATCCTGAGCCGCTGCATTGTTGCCCGTTGCAAAGAAAGGAATGGTATTGTTGCCCGTGCCTACCAGTGGTAAGCTGGGTTTTCCAGCAGCATCCGGTTGCGACTTGTAAGTTGAATTGATATCGTAATCAGTATCGTTGGTTTGCGTGGCGAAGAGCCGGAAAAACACACGTACGTTTTTAGCTTCACCTGCTGTGCCTGAAGAGCCCTGTAATCTCACCCGGGCAACAGCAAAATTATAGTTGTTCTCAAGGCTAAAATTGCCAAAATTAAACGTAAACGGCGTTACAGAAGAATCTGTTTGGTTTGCCCCATACTGGTCAGGGAAAACGGTGGCAAAAGGATCGGTGCCACCGGGATTAGTGAAATCCGGTGTAGAATTAAGGTAGTTTAGCAAAGCCTTAATGTATTGGTAACCTCCTGTGATGCTGTCAGTCAGTTGGGTGGTAAATCCTGTAATGGGATTAGGGTTCAGGGCCGGCGTAGCCGTAAACACACGAAGGTCCTGGCTCAGGTAAGCCTTATTGTCTTGCTTAACGTCCACGTTTACGAAGTAAGGGTCGGCTCCAGCCAGCAGCTCAAACTGCATGGAGTTGTACCCCCCGGTTACGGGCTTTATGGTTGATGTACCGGGATTGGTAAAATTGTCGGTAAAGTCAAGCGAGCCCGAGAGCGTATAAGACCCGGGAGGTTGCGTTAAAAACGGTGTTGTAAGTATAATGTCGAACGGGATAGTAATCAACTGCGGCGTAGTATCGTTAACTCCCGCCTGAAATTGCGCTCCTATGGGATTAGGCGTAATCTGTAAACCTGGCAGCGTAGAAAAGTTGCCGGAGAAATTAGCGGCTGTGATATTTAGCGCATTGAAGGATTGCTTGCTAAAGCCTTGCACTTCTATCCACACGCCACCGGATACCAGGCCGCCCTGCCTGTTAACTATGTCTGTAGCTTCGTCGAGGCCGAAAGTACTTTTACCACCCAGCAATATCATGGCGATGGGGAAAGGATCGTCAGTTACAGGGCCGGGAATACTGGCCGTGGATGATGAAGGATACACGCTTGAAATGAGATTTAAGAAAAATGGAAACGGATCACCGGCATCTCCCGTGATCGCTTTGTAAACCGATGCCAGGTTGGAGTTGTAATTGGCAATGATCTGGTTAATGCTAAAACCGAGCTGAATATTCAGGTAATAAATAAAAGCGAGGGCGCAGCCGAAACTGCAGGGATCTCCATCGCCATGCGTTGACCCACTTCCGGTGAACGTTTGATTAACCCAATCCGATCTTGCAGGATGTACAGAAGGGGCAACCCCGAAGGAAATATTTCCGGTGAGCCACTGCTGCACTGCTGAACCATAGAAATTGTAATGCCCCGACTGAAACCGTGCAATACTACAATACTGCGATAACCCTTCACCACTGCTGTCGCCTGCATTCCAGTTTGAGGTAATTGACATCAGTATCTCTGACCATTCAGCCATAAATAAGTTTTCAACTATTCCGCCTGCATTTGCTACATTGTTATTTCCGCTTTGGGCATTCTCGTTAATTGCACTTACGTAGCCATTATTGTTTGCACCCTGGTTGCCTGGCAGGTTTAAATTAACAACCTGGCTATTGCTCGTTCCAAACTTACCTGTCGGGGTATTAAACCACCCGGTAGTAACGTTAAATTCATTTTCGATTACCCCAAGTAGTGAATTGGCGTTCGCTATTAGGTTACCTTTTACGGTAGGTTTCTGTGCGGCTGGTAATGAATCGTAAAGCCCTGTTTCGTAAGAAACGCTGAAGTTGGTTGTATTGCCCCCGCCGGCGAGTCCTGTTTGTGTCAGTGACATAGTTTGTATTTTGTGCCTACTCTTAGATCGGATTTTTGGCGTACTCCGTTTTTTGTTTTGAGAATTACTCAATCCAATTTCAAGTTATGCTGTCGCCCAAGTATTCTGACTAACTTTTTACCTAAGTCATTTTGTTTTTCCAGCGGTGCATCCTAGTGAGACCTTGGGTATCACTTAACATTCTATCTATAGCGTCCTTGAGGTTTAAAGCTCTTATACCTAATTGTGTAGTTATTATTTCCGCAACAATGGTTGCCAGCAAACTATAAAGAAGATAGATAAAGACTAATCCAATAAAAATATCTAAGCATACATTATTAAACATAGTGGAATATTTTAAGGTTATGAGTGCCCAATGAGAAGTTCGTGTATTACTGCAACCTTATTCTCAAATGACCTGTCGTTTCTCAGCTATCTATTTAAACTCTATTAATTATTTGCGTTTTGAAAAGAGAATATGGATTTTAGCTTTCACATCCATAAATGTTATCAATGCAATTCGGGCTAAAACTCAACTTCTCGCTAATATCAGCCTGTCCTTTCCCATTATTTAAATATAGCAAACCATTTGATTTCAGACACCGTTTGTAATTCCAAAGTTATCAATCCGTCATGCCTTTTTGATAAGGAAAATCCCCCATTTTCCTCATGGAAACCCCCCAAAAATTTCATGGAAATCCCGCTCGACAAATCATTTATCTTTGACCCATGACTACCATCGCATTAATAGATGACCATAAAATCTTTTGTGATTCTTTAGCGAGTCTTATTAATGATTTTGAGGGGTTTTCGGTAAGCTGGTGCGCACAGGATGGAAGGAAGGCAATTCAATTATTAGAGAATGGCGAACAGGTTCCGGATATAATTTTACTCGATATTAAGATGCCTGCAATGAGCGGTCTGGAAGTGGCTAAATGGCTATTTGAAAACAAAAAAGAAATAAAAGTTTTAGCGCTTACTACAGAGGAAGATGATAACACCGTAATACAAATGCTACAGTATGGCATTAAAGGTTACCTGCTTAAAAACATGGGTGCGGAAGAGTTGCTAATTGCATTGCAACAGGTAGTAAAGTTTGGCTATTATTATACGCCCATCATCACCGGCAACATCCATAGGCAAATAGAGAAAAGAATTGCCAACGGCAATGCTCCCGAGTTAAGTGAAAGAGAAAAAGAATTACTTGATTATTTATGTACCGAATTAAGCTATGCCGAAATATCAAAAAAAATATTTTTAAGCGAATCAACTGTGGACACCTACCGGGCAAGGCTATTCGAAAAATTTGAGGTGAAAAACCGTATTGGATTAATATTAAAAGCGGTGCATCTTGGCCTGGTAAGCCTATAAGGGTGCTCCTTCGACACCCTTCGACACCCTTCGGCAGGCTCAGGGTGACAGGTCTATAACGGCACTTCAATATTTATCATAGTTCCTTTACCTTGTTCAGACTTTAAAGAGAATTTTCCTTTCAAATAATTTACCCTGCTTTCTGCACTTTGCAAGCCAATGGAATTTTTCTGTTTGTCCGCCCGGAAACCCTGTCCATCATCAAAAATATGTACATAAATCATTTTTTCACCCGTCGTTAAGGAGACGTTGATCTTACATGCATTACTATGTTTCGCTGCGTTTAATACCAGTTCGCAAATAATCCTGTAAATATTGATTTGCAGGTCCGGCTGAAAAATAGATTGCACATCGTGATCAAAAATGATCGATTTATTATACACGGTTTCCATGCCTTCAAAATAATCTTTCAAAGCATTGATCAATCCTTTGGAGGTGATCCCTTTTGGCATCAGGTTGTGGGCTATGTCACGAATCTCCAGGATGGAACTGTCAATGATGTCTTCCGTTTTCTGCACCAGTCCATTCTGACCTTCTTTACTATTGATGATCCTGTTGAAATTAATTTTCAAGGCCGCCAGCAAAGGCCCGATATTATCATGCAGATCACCTGCAATTCTTTTGCGCTCGTTGTCCTGTACCGTGATGAGTTTTTTTAAAGTGTCTGCCTGCGCCAGTTCCAGCGCCAGCACCTGTTTTTCCCGTTTCTTTCGCTCTTGTAATAAATTATAAAACAATCCAAATGCAATGATGATATTCTCCATCAAGCTTCCCATAGTGATGCCATGCTCTTCAATAAAAAAATTATTGATCAAACCTGAATTGACCAATAGCTGAATGATCGTCATGGTGCAGATTACAAACATGGCGGTGGAGATTATTTTTGCCGTGGCTCCGGATTTAATAAAACTAATCGGGGTAAGCGCTACTATAAAAAGTGTCAAAATCAGCGCGGCATGCCAGGTTACGAGCAAAATGTTTCTGATGATATAATGAAGCCCGGGAATCAATAATAAAAACATACCCGCAATGATGAAGGGTAAAATAGTCAACATCGTCCTGATCAATCGTTGATGGCTTTTTTGTGATTGCAATTGTTGACTGAAAACCAGGTTCATCACCACTAACAGGAAATAACCTGCTCCCAGGCTGCTAACAGGTTTTACAATCTCATTAATGACCGGCATCCGCGGATATACATAAGGAAACAGGTATCCATTGTGCGAAATAATCCAGGTGAAAGCGCACACGATATATCCGAGGTAGGCTGCAAATACGACCCTTTTAAATAAAAACAATGCCAAAAGAATGATAATGATGATTAAACAAACGACGCCAATATAAGTGAACACAAGCCGGTCATAGAGTTCGTATTTTTGCTGTAGCTGTTCCGGGTGCAGTATCTCATATCTCACATTGATATTCTTTTGTGAAGCTTTCATTGCTATAAGATAAAAGGACAAATTGTTTCTTATTAAAAGTGGTATGGTGTGCCAAACGTATTCGCTTTTGGGATCGAAGGGAACGAGATTGCCCGCACGGTATTCCAGGCTGCTTTTATAATTGTTATCAATTCTGTAAACAGAAAGTGTGTCGATGCTCGTATTGTCTATTGATAAATAAAGATCTTCAGAGGTTTGGTTGGTGTTCACTTTAAGAAGGATGTAATTATATTCACTGCCTACTAATCCAAAATTGATACGATTATCCCTGGCTTTTGCAAAATGAACGTGAGAAAAATTGATGGCTTGAATAACCCGCTCAGGACGGGCCTTAGTAGTGATTATGGCAATACTATCATTAAAAGTCACATTCTGGGTGAAACTCTTTGATGCCATGCCGCAGAGCAAAAGACACATGCATAAAAGCCGGGTTGCCTTCGCGAATCTCATTATTAAAAATTCTTTAGGTTGAGGGTCGGTTTTTCGAACCCTTAATTACGGCGGTTCATTTCAGAATCTTCATACCAAAAGGTTGGTTAGTATAATGAGATTTTAATTGGCTTTAATTCCAGGATAGTGGAAAAAGAGAAACCATTGTAAAAACATTACAGGGGTGATTTTTAAGGGGTCGCTTGGGGGTCTTTAAGATATTCGACACACTAAAGTAATATAAAGTTCTGAATGCCACTTTTATTTTTATTCTCATTCATTTGGTGAGTTGCTGACTGAGCTAGTATGGCAGGACGCTTTTACTTTGTTGTTGGCGCAAACTCCTGTTTTTAAATAGAAGTTTTTAAAAATCTTACGAGAAAATTTATCAATTACCGGGGTATTTTGTTTTGTAAATCGCTATGTTCAGTAAACCAACAAATAGCGAAGATTCTTATTTTTTAATCTGCCTTTTCAATTGCAAGTAACTCCAAAGCGTAAATGGAAGTAAAATCAATAACAGAAAGCAATAGCTGCTTCGTGTAATAAAAAAGAGAATCAAAGTGATTGCCAATGTAAACAGCGGATAAAGAAGAAATAGTAATCCTGTGACGATGGAATCGTAATGATCATTAGCCCGGTTTTTTATAATTAAATGGATAATGAAATATAGCGGAGCATGTATAATAAACCCAACGATTGCCGGAATAGATAAAATAATTTTTTTGAGTAAAGGTTGTTTTACATAAAAATGTTCGTTGATTTTTTTGGTATCATTTTTATCAATTTCATAAACAAGATCTTTTAACTGTAAGTTGAGTTTTTTATTAAATTCTTTTATAAACTTTCCCTCTGTACCTCCTTCCTGGAAATCCTTTTGAGAAATAATACTTCCAAAATTGAGGATCAAATT
>DATCFI010000056.1:0-9079 GCA_036509585.1 Hanamia sp.
TATTTGAGCAAACCGATATTGACCCTAACAATTATTTTCTGCCTAATGGTATGATTCCAAAAGATAAAATCAAAGAGCATTGCGCAGATTACGAAAGAAAGATCGAAGAGGCGGGTGGTATAGATCTCCAGATCCTTGGAATTGGGATCAATGGGCATATCGGTTTTAATGAGCCCGGCTCACCTGTATATTCCAAAACAAGACTGATCGCTTTGGACACATCTACAAGAGTTGCCAACTCGCAGGAATTCGGAAATATCTCTGAAGTGCCCCGTATGGCTATTAGTATGGGGATTAGCACGATCATGAAATCCAAAAAAATTATTTTAATGGCATGGGGTAAAACAAAAGCGCCGGTCATTCAAAAAGCCGTAGAAGGAAAGCCTACTGAAGAAATCCCGGCATCGCTTTTACAACATCATGATGACTGCTCCTTTGTTTTAGATGAATTTGCCGCCTCCGAATTGACAAGATTTAAATCACCATGGCTGACGGGCGAATGCGATTGGACTCCTCAGATTATTAAGCGAGCCGTTATTAATATGGCCATGCATTTGAACAAACCGGTTCTGAGTCTTTCGGATCATGATTATAATGAATTTGGATTAAGTGATCTCTTAGTCGAAAAGGGAAATGCTTACGAAATTAACCTGGAAGTATATTATATGCTCCGTGATTCGATTACCGGTTGGCCCGGTGGAAAACCAAATACGAATATTCCAACGCATCCCGAAAGAGGTGAACCTTATCCTAAAAGAGTAATCATTTTCTCTCCACACCCCGACGATGATATTATAAGCATGGGCGGCACTTTTATGCGCCTTCACGACCAGGGTCACGACGTAAATATTGCCTACCAAACAAGTGGAAATATTGCAGTTACTGATGAATTTGTAACACGTTTCCTTTACTTTGCTGTTGGATTTGAAAAAATATTCCATATAGATGACACCATCAGCAAAAAAGTTTTGGAAGATGCCTCCCATTTTTTGAACAATAAAAAAACAACAGAACAGGACAGTCCTGAAATAAGAGAAATTAAAGGATTGATACGCCGTTGCGAAGCACGCGCTACCTGTAAATACGTAGGACTGAGCGATGACCAGATTCATTTTATGAACCTGCCATTTTATGAAACGGGAACTATTGAAAAAAATCCGATGGGCCCGGAAGACGTTGACATAACGGTTAAGCTTATGCGAAAAATAAAACCGCAGCAGATCTTTTGTGCCGGAGACCTTGCCGACCCGCATGGCACCCATAAAGTTTGTCTTGACATCATCCTTGCGGCATTGGAAGTCATCAGAAATGAACCGGACAACGATTGGTTGAAGGATTGCTATATTTGGTTGTATAAAGGTGCCTGGGAAGAATGGAGTATCAGCGAAATAGAAATGGCTGTACCGATGAGCCCTGAGCAGGTAAGAAAAAAACGCTATGGCATCTTTATCCATCAATCTCAAAAAGATTCTGTGCCCTTCCAGGGTAGCGACGAGAGAGAGTTCTGGCAAAGAGCTGAAGAGCGAAACGCGAACACCGCAAATATGTATGCCAGTCTTGGGCTTACCAAATACGCGGCTATGGAGGCTTTTGTAAGATGGAAGGGGTAATTATAAAATCCACGTAATTAAGAATCACTAATATTTGTTTGCTTACTGCGTTTGAGGCCAAAAGCGAGATGCTGAAAGCCGAAGGCGCAGAAATAAAAATCTGCATTATTTGCCTACCTTCCGGTAAGGTAATTTGTTTACCGCTTTTACCTTTTAGCATCTTGAGCATTTAAAACATTTAGCAAATTTTTAATAGATGTGATTTGATTGCCGACTCTATCTTTGCCTGCTAATGAGAAGGCTTGTTGCATTTATTTTATTGGTTTCTCACATGAATACATCCATGTTTTTTCCCCAGGTGCCCGAACAGAATGTATTTGACAGCAAGGGTAATCAGTTAGACAATATTACCAGCATTGTTGAATGGGTAAGGGTAAAAATAGGTGTGGATCATACTGCAGATAATGAAAATGACAACAGAGCTCAAAGCCTGCACCCTGTAAAAAATCTTCAATATACATCGGACGTATACTTTACAAAAGTTGCCATTGAGTATTCTGAGTTGGCGAATCAGCATTATGTCGAATACCCAAAATCCAGGATACCTCTGCTCTCTTACGATATTTTAGTTCCTCCACCGAAAGTATAATCTCCTTCAAAAAGCGACTCCGCTTTATATTAATTACTAACACAAGGGATTTATTAAGCCCCGAAGAAACAGTTGGACCTATACCAAGCTGTTTAGTTGTATTTACATTGATTGATTATTAAACAAATGAAATGAAGAAAGTACCACTATTCTTGATTTTAGTCCTGCTTGCATGCAAATCTTTTTCTCAGGATACATTATCATTTTTACACCAGGATACCTTAAAGCTAACATTGGAACAAGCAGAATCAGCCTTTCTCAATAATAATCTGGATCTGATTGCACAGAAATACAGCATAGATTCTGCGAAGGCTACCGTTATTACCGCTAAACTTTACGATAATCCAAATTTTTCTTATTCCAATGCACTATATAATTTTTCTACTCACAATTTCTTCGACCCGGAAATGCAGGTACAGGTATCGCAACTCATAAGGCTCGCGGGCAAAAGAAATAAGTCTATTAATCTTGCGACGTCAGGAATCGAGATCGCGCAATTTCAATTTTATGATCTTCTGAGAACATTGCGTTTTGCGTTAAGAAGTGATTTTTATAATATTTACTTTTTACAGCAATCTTCCAAACTGTACCAAGTGGAAATCTCTTCTCTTCAGAAAATGGTACCCGCTTTTGATGACGAGGTAAAAAAAGGATTTATGGCCCCAGTCGATGCGCTTCGAATCAAATCTCAGTTGTATACGCTCCAGGCCGAGTACGATAACCTTCAAACAACAATTAATAATTTACAGATCGAAGTTAAATTATTGATACGCTCCAATCCATCGGAATACTTAATACCGATGGCTGAAGTTTCAAGTCTTAACGGCGAAGTCGTTTCTAAAACCAATTATCAATCCTTAGTTGATTCAGCCCTTGTAAACCGTCCGGATTTAAAGGCATTAAACGCCAATATTGCTTTCAGCAATTATAATCTAAAATTACAACAAGCTTACGCGAAGCCAGATATCACGATTAACGCAAATTATGATAGACTGGGCAGTTATGTGCAGGATTACAACGGAATAGGAGTCTCACTTCCGTTGCCTTTTTTCAACAGGAACCAGGGAAATATTCAGAACGCAAAAATACAAACAGAAATCAATAAGGTAGAGTTTGAAAACGGACTTGAGAAAGTAAAAAATGAAGTTACCACAAACTATATAAATGCTGAACGGTCCGAAAAACTATTGATGGGCTTCGATCCTTCGTTTGAACAAGACATGAAAAATATCATTAGTCAGGTGACGATCAATTTTCAAAAAAAGAATATCACGATGCTCGAATTTTTAGATTTTTACGATTCATATAAAGAAAATGTTTTGCAATTAAACCAATTGCGTTTTAATAAAATAAGCGCGCTGGAACAGCTCAACTTTTCGATAGGAAAAATAATTTTTAACCAATAATAATACTGCTTTTAAAAAAATTAAATAATAATACGATGACCCGAATAAATATTTTTTCTCTTTTATTGATTGGTATGATTGTCATTTCCAGTTGTAAATCTGATCCAAAGAATACTGACGAAAAGCAACAATTTGTGATCTCAGATTCATTATTGAAAACCCTGCAAATTGACACCGTCGTAAAATGCCCGCTGGTAAATGCCCTGACGCTAACCGGCAAGGTTTCTTTCAATGAAGATAAAGTGGCAAGAATATTTCCTATGGTGAGTGGCAACATCACCGATGTCACTGCTCAATTGGGAGATCATGTAAACGCAGGTCAAAGACTGGGCATAATAAGAAGTGGCGAGATGGCGGGGTACGGAAACGATCTTATTACTGCAAAAACAAATTTGCTGATTGCAAAAAAGAATTTGGACGCTTCGGAGGACATGTATAAAAGTGGCTTACTTTCTGAAAAGGATTTTACTACCGCAAAGGAACTGTACGAACAATCCCAATCGCAATTAAACCGATCCAACGAAATACTTCAGATCAACGGCGGAAATACCCAGGGTCAGTTTGTGGTAAAATCGCCCATAGGCGGCTTTATTGTTGAGAAGCAAATAAACAACGACATGGCTATCCGACCCGATAACACCAGCGACCTTTTCACCATTTCCGATTTGAAAGATGTTTGGGTAATAGCAAATGTCTATGAATCAAACATCAGCCAGGTGCATCTAGGGGATGCCGTGGAAGTAACCACGCTCTCTTATCCCGGAAGAATATTTCATGGTAAGGTGGATAAAATTTTGAATGTACTTGATCCTACGAATAAAGTGATGAAAGTAAGAATTGTTTTATCCAATCTGGATTATGCTTTAAAACCTGAAATGTTTGCAAGCGTCACTGTTGTGAATAAAACTAATAATGAAGCGCTTTGCATTCCAGCCAGTTCTTTAATATTTGAAAACAGCCAGTATTATGTTTTGGTTTATAAAAGCCAAACCAATGTAAAGATCACACCAGTGCAAGTATTAGGGACCAATGGGAACAAGAGCTACATCTCCGGCGGGCTGAAGGTTGACGACAAAATAATTGGATCAGATGCAGTTTTAATTTATACTGCATTGAACTCTTAAAAGTAAAAAAATATCCATGCTAAAGATTCTCAAATCAGTTATAGCTTTTTCATTAAAGCGAAAATATTTTATACTATTCGCCACCTTGGTATTATTGGTCGGAGGCATTATCACATTTAAGAACATGCCAATAGAAGCATTCCCTGATGTGACCAATACAGAGATCACTATAATCACTCAATGGCCAGGAAGAAGCGCCGAGGAAATAGAAAAATTCATCACCATTCCGATCGAGATTTCTATGAACCCCGTTCAAAAAAAAACAAGTCTTCGTTCTACAAGTGTATTTGGATTGTCTTATGTGAAACTCATTTTCGAAGATAATGTTACCGACGAACAGGCAAGGATGCAGGTGAATAATTTATTAGCAAATGCAGAACTTCCCGCTGGCATTATTCCGTCTATTCAACCCCCTACCGGTCCCACAGGAGAAATCTACAGATATACCTTGAGAAGTAAAACCAGAGATGTGAGGCAATTAAAAACCTTACAGGATTGGGTAGTTGACAGGCAATTGAGATCCGTTCCTGGCGTAGCAGATGTTGTAAGTTTTGGTGGCGAAACAAAGGCTTACGAAATACAAGTAGATCCGGGCAAATTAAGTAATCTTGGAATTTCTGCTTTGGATGTTTATAATGTCGTTACTAAAAGCAATATTAATATTGGAGGCGATGTAATCAATGTCAATAACCAGGCGTACGTAGTTCGCGGAATTGGTTTATTAAATGATATCAATGAAATTAAAAACATCATCATTGAGAATGTAAATGGAATCCCCGTTTTAGTTAAGGACATTGCCAATGTAACTATCTCCAACCTTCCAAGATTGGGGCATGTAGGACGAACAGATGCGATAGACTCAGCGGGCAGCCGAACTATCGAGAATAATGATGATGCTGTAGAGGCAATTGTGCTAATGCGCAAAGGTGAAAATCCAACACAGGTAATCAACGCACTGAAAGCAAGAGTAGAAAAGATTAACGACCAGCTATTGCCGCGCGACACAAAAATTGTTCCATATTATGATAGAGCAAACCTAATACAATTTGCCACTGGAACTGTATTGCATAATCTTGTGGAAGGTATTCTATTAGTTACATTGATGGTATCTCTCTTCATGTTCAACTGGCGTACAACACTGATCGTTTCTATTGTCATTCCGCTTTCGTTATTGTTTGCATTTATTTGTTTACGGTTGATGAATATGTCCGCAAACCTTTTATCTCTTGGTGCAATTGACTTCGGGATTATCATAGACGGTTCGGTAGTGATGGTCGAAGGAATTTTTGTTATACTCGACCAAAAGGCAAAAGATTTCGGGATGGAACGTTTCAATAAGCTGAACAAACTGGGCATTATTAAAAATCATGGAGCACAATTGGGCAAGGCTATTTTCTTTGCAAAACTGATAATTATCGCGGCGTTGGTTCCCATTTTTTCTTTTCAAAAGGTGGAAGGAAAATTATTTTCTCCATTAGCCTACACGTTAGGATTTGCATTAATTGGAGGCCTTATAATTACATTGACCCTGGTCCCTGTTCTTATTGGAATGCTTCTAAGAAAAAATATACGCGAGAAACACAATCCGATTGTAAATTTTCTTAATCGGTTCATGATGTTTGGATTTGATTTTTCATTTAAGTATAGGCGTATTGCCGCCATATCATCAATTATTGTTATCGTTTTCGGATTGTTTTGTTTCAGATTCCTGGGGACAGAATTTTTGCCAGAACTTGATGAAGGTTCAATATGGTTGCGGGTTCAGTTGCCGTACAGCGTTTCCTTAGACAAATCAGTCGCCGTAGCGAAGCAGGTGCGTGAAAAAATGATCGCGTTTCCCCAGGTTAAAACAATTGTTTCCCAAACAGGCAGACCCGATGACGGTACAGATGTAACTGGTTTCTACAACAATGAATTTGATGTAATTCTTTATCCTGAAGACAGTTGGAGCCCACACATTTCAAAGGATGCATTGATCAACAAAATGAACAAAAGTTTGTCGGTAATTCCTGGTGCCGATCTTAACTTTTCGCAGCCAATCTCAGATAATATTGAGGAAGCCGTTTCGGGAGTAAAAGGTTCTATTGTGGTCAAAATATTCGGCGATTCTTTGAACTATATGGAAGGCAAGGCAAATGAAGTATATGACGTATTGAAAAATATTAACGGGATCTCCGACCTTGGAGTAATTAAGAATATCGGCCAGCCTGAACTGGATATAGACCTCGATCAGCAAAAGATGGCATTGTATGGTGTGGCCACCGCAGATGCCAATGCTGTTATAGAAATGGCTATTGGCGGTAAAGCAGCTTCACAATTGTACGAGGGCATCCGGCGGTTCGACATACGGTTACGGATACCCGAAGAATACAGGAAATCTGAAACGGATATTGGCAACCTGATGGTACCCACCCAAAGCGGGTCAAAAGTGCCAGTAAAAGAAATTGCCAACATCACCACAAAAACGGGCCCCTGCCTTATTTTCCGCGACGACAATGAAAGATATTCTGCTGTGAAATTTTCTGTACGTGGACGCGATATGGGAAGCGCGATAAAAGAAGCACAGCAAAAGATGAACGAAAATGTAAAATTAAAAAATGGCTACAACATGGTTTGGCACGGCGATTTTGAGAATGAACAACGAGCGTCCAAACGATTGCAGGAAGTAGTCCCTATCAGTTTACTACTTATTTTTATTTTGCTGTTTACGATGTTTGGAAATTTTAAAGATGCAGGACTCGTTTTTCTAAATGTACCGTTCGCAATTGTTGGTGGTATAGCCGCACTATTTATTACCGGAACTAATTTCAGCATATCTGCGGGTATCGGATTCATTGCATTATTTGGTATTTGTATTTTGTTTGGTGTATTGATAATAACGGAAATAAAAGACAATCTTGAGAAATCGAAAAAAGGCCACCAGGTTTCATTATTCAGAGCTATTCGCTCCGGCGTGCACTCCCGTGTACGGCCGGTAATGATGACAGCTTTAATGGCTGCTGTTGGCTTACTGCCGGCGGCAATGTCTCATGGAATTGGCTCCGAAAGCTCAAGGCCTCTCGCACGCGTAGTGATTGGAGGGATAATATGTGCCATGTTCTTTTCAATATGGATATTCCCAATTTTCTTTGCAAGCTCCTATAGAAAATTTGATCCGCAACATAATGAAGACAGTGAAAATAATGATGATCCATTGAATATGAAACACGGATAAAACGGAGAAGACAAAATGAATGGAAATAAATTATCTCAAAGTAAATTCGGAAAGTATTTTTCTAATAAAATAATATTTTTCTTATCTAGCTTATTTGTCTTGTTCTGTTCTTTAAATGTAAGTGCGCAACTTGAAAAAGAGCCTATTTTACTAAACTCATCTGCTGAGTTTAATTCAAAACGTTTCACAACGGTGATTGTAAGTGAAACCGCATTGGCATCCATCGTTACGGTTGGTCTTCAATATTTATGGTATAAAAAATATCCGAAAAGCAGCTTCCATTTCTTTGATGATAACGACGAATGGCTACTGATGGATAAGATGGGGCACGCGACTACTGCCTACAATATCTCTGCAGTACAATATAATTTAATGCGATGGAGTGGCGTAAAGCGGGGAACTTCAGAATGGATAGGCGGAGCTACGGGTTTGGCGTATTTGATGTTAATAGAAATTATGGATGGTTTCTCTGCGCAATGGGGATTTTCGAAAGGAGATATGGCCGCGGACATTTTTGGTTCAGCGTTCTTTACTGCACAACAAGCATTGTGGAATGAACAAAGGATTCAAATGCGTTTTTCATTTCACAAAAGCATTTTTGCAAAATATAATCCGGATGAACTGGGCGCAAATTTTCCTCAAAGACTGATAAAGGATTATAACGGCCAGAGTTATTGGTTGTCATTAAACATCTCTTCTTTTCTTGGCAAAAGGAATAATTTCCCAAAATGGCTAAATGCTGATTTTGGATATGGTGCCGATGGAATGACAGGAGCTGTTACCAACCCGAAAGAAGTACATGGAAAACCTATTCCATCGTTTGATAGAAACAGAAAATTTTTCTTTGGAATGGATGGTGCTTTTACAAAACCCAGTACTATTCCATTCCCATCATGGATAAACATTTTCAGAATCCCCACACCCGTAATAGAATTAAAAGAACATAAAATAACATTCAGGCCATTTTATTTTTAAAACGAATTTTGAAATGTTATTAAATAATTATTGTTGTCCGAGATAAGACAACAATAATCCAAAAATAATGACAGAAGCCATATAAACACTCAAAATGCAAATTGGGTTTGAAAAGGAGGGAGTGCCATCTTTCTTGTTTTTGGCGGCGGTATAACTTTTTT